>CAYORY010000037.1:0-14541 GCA_964406435.1 uncultured Roseivirgaceae bacterium
TGGACGTGGTGTCCGGCACATGCGTGATGCAAACGAGTATCTTCATGCTCTACTTTATTCGGGTTAATTCTACTTCAATTTTGAGGGGACGAAGTTAGTAAATTCTTCGTGGCAAGGGAACCTGAATTCAGGTGACATCCAACAAATTGGAACCTGCAGTCAACTAAACTTCGATTTATAAAGCGGAAAAGACGAGGACAATTTTCTGACAGTAAAATCTGATCAAACTGCGGCATTCTCATAAATGAAGCTAATTGGGCATATTGCATCACTGAATGAAGGAATCGTGTTATTGGCAGTCAATAAATTTAATCAAATCTGATTCGGGAAGATACCTGGTGCTTCTAATTCTGTCCCTAACCTCTTTGCCCTTTCATATGCACTTGAACATATGGATTACGGGCCTTTTTGTACTCAATGCTTTACTTTCAATCAAGCCTGTGCAATTTGAAAAGGATCTTCGGGTACTACCTGTCTATGCAGGGATTATGCTCCTTTTTCTTATTCATCTCATTAGTATCCTATACTCCGACAATTTTAGTGTTGGACTTAAAGCTATCGAGACCAAATTAGGGTTGCTTTTAATTCCGTTGGCTTTCTATCTGGGCCTGAATAAGCTCTCCATACATCAAATGGATCTAGCTAAAAGAGCCTTCATCCTGAGTATGCTCATAGCGGTTTTTTCTTGCTATGTCGAAAGTATCTATCAAGCAATTGTTCATTCCAGTCCGTCCTCACTTCTAGGGTCTCGATTGTCAAATCATTTGATGCATCGGGGTTATTTTTCTTCCTACATCATTTTTGCATTAGTACTATGGTGGGAAGACGAGAATTTTCTTCCTAAACTGAGAAAATTGGCCATTGTCCTCTTTGCCATCACCCTAGTCCTACTTCAAGGAAGGGTTAATATTTTTGCGATCTGTTTGGTCACAACCGGCTATTTTCTTTTAATAGAATTTCGAAAGGCAAGCCCTGGCAAACTGGTAGTGTTTGCGTCATCAATAATCCTTGCAATATTATTCTTTGTCAATGCCCCATACGATTACAACCGATTTGATGAACCAATGAAGTTTTCGTTTGAATTGACGGATCGTGAGGAGGATTTCACAGGACTCACTTATCGACTTGCCATCTGGGAAAATGCTACGCAGGTAGCTTTTGAAAAATTTTGGAGTGGCTATGGTATTGGCGATAGTCAAGATGCGCTGAAAGAGCAGTACGCAGTGAAAGATTTCAAAGTAGCAGTAAGACGGAATCCCAACTGCCACAATCAATTCTTGGAACTTGTACTTGCTGTCGGTATTCTTGGCCCTATTCTTTTTGGGCTGATCCTTTCCTATATGCTGCTAAGAAGTATCCGCATTCGTGCGCCCTTCTTAACGATGATAATTATCTCTTTTTCATTAACTCTTCTCACAGAATCGGTGCTAAACAGATACCAGGGTGTTGTAATGCTATCCTTACTGATTCTTTTTTGCTACAAGTCAGCCTTGATGGCCAATAGAACAGAAGCAAGGTGATAAATCAGCGTTAATTCTTTGCGTTGGACTCTTTCTTCCTTGACCTTCCATAAAACCAAAAAATGACTCCAGTTAAAAACAAACCATGGGGAATGAAATAAACACTCATGTTCAGGATGAAGGGTATGACAAATAGAATTAATGCGCCAGCAATCATTAGCAATCCTAAAGTCATATAATTCTTACCGTCATGACGAACCTCATCATTCTTAACTTCTAACATAGTATCAGCCACGAACGAAGCTAGATCATCTGGATAACCGTCCATTCGAAGCTGGTCTAGCATCTCAATTCTTGATAATTCTTTCTTTAAGTAAGTATTTCCAGCACGAAAGGCATTATTGATAATTTCCTGCTCATACTTTCCTTCAAAGTGTTCCATTGTCATGATCCAAATATAAAACACCATGCTAAATCTCGTGCTTTTTACACATATCCTTGATCATAGCTGCACTTAGAAAGCGAATACCTGGCCTTCAGTTTCTAAATAGCCCTGAAGTTGATATAAATAAAATTCAAATTTTTCTTATTAAATTAATATTCGTTATTTTTGAATTTATAAACTTACTTCCACCATGACCCGACTCAGTTTCGCCACTATTTCGTTCTTTGTGATAATGGTCTTTTCTGGATGTTCCAAATCCGAAGATCCAACAAGGTATGCACTCCCCGTCCAAATGGATTTATCCGGAGCAACAGCTTTGGCTATTCTCGAATTCAATTCAGAACGAACCCGAGTGGATTCATATGATTACAACATTCACAATAACCTATTCACTCAAAATTCTGAAAATGAATTTGACCCTGTGATGCTAAGAGACTCAGAAGGAAATGAAGTTGAAGTTTTTCAGTTTTCTGTCTTCAACATAATCGATTTCCATAAAGACTACTTTTGGATATACGGTGATATTGTGTTTCTGACTGCAGAAGATGAAGAGTATCCTCTTGAACATTTATTAGTAAACAAATTTACTGGTCAATTTTATGAAATGAGGGAAGCCTATCTTCCGTATTTATGGCATGATACTGAAAGAATTTACTATGTTCCAGATATTTTTAAATGGCAGAGTGACCATGTCGTCTATTATGGGCAATCTTATAACAGCAGTAGTGATTTCAAAGCAGCCTATAAATTAGATATTTCTGATCCAGCAGCATTGGTTCACGAAAATTTGCTACCTGATAGCCAAACTTACGAGCGATTTGAGGTGGACAATAATGGAAACTTTTTCTATCAAGACGGATCGAGTTTAAAAGTGAAGACCACCTCTGGAAATGTTCTCACCTCGGTAACCAATTCAAGAATTTGGTCAAACAACAACAACCAAATTTTTACAATCAGTGATAACACTCTCTTTGAGCTTTCCATTAATGACAACAACGAATTAACCAAGGAAATAATTAATGGTGTACCTGAGATTGGTGGTTTTTCGGTGGCTTTTAAGACGAATGATTTTTCTATTTTAATAGGCGATTCCGTCTGGAAGCACGATTATTCTTCCAATACGGTATCGAGCTTAGATATCGAACTCCCTGGTCATATTCTTCAAATCACAAACGACGTTGCATTCTTTGAAGAAGAAGGGCAAGGGTTAATTACCATGCTCAATTTGTCCGATTTCACTACCTCCTCCTTTTCAATGCCTACTGATCAGTTTGAATTTCACGACTTTCAAGTAAATCATTCGGGCACAATATCATTTTCCGCTTTCAGGTATAGCGACGGTAAGGATGTTTATGGAACTATACAACATGACGGCTCCATTTCCATAGAAGGTGAAAGTGAATTTACGATCACCTTGTTCTATCCATTCAGCTCAATTTAGCCTCTAGCTTGTTTCGACCCTTTCAAATCTGAAACTATAATGAGGCATTGTTACCTGTAGGATCCCATGATCAAGCCTTTGATCGTTTGGAGGCCGTGCCGCAGAGAGCAGGAGTACAATTTCCAAAGAGCCTTAAAGTTTCGCTCCAAACAAGTGTTTGATTTCTCTATTTTTGCGCCCTTAATCGAAGCACATGGCAGAGTACAATTTTCAGGAGATCGAGAAAAAGTGGCAGCAAGACTGGAAAAAGCAAGACATCTATAAAGTTGACTTAGATAAGTCGAAACCGAAGTACTACATTCTGGATATGTTCCCCTATCCGTCCGGGGCTGGGCTGCACGTGGGGCACCCGCTTGGGTACATTGCTTCTGACATTGTCTCTCGCTTCAAGAGACTGAAGGGTTTCAACGTCCTCCACCCAATGGGTTATGATAGCTTCGGTTTGCCTGCCGAGCAGCACGCCATCCTAACGGGGCAACACCCTGCAATTACCACCAAAGTGAATATTGATGGCTGTTTACTGAAAGATAAGGATGGTAATCTTTCAATAAAACCTGAATTCATTGATGATGATGGATATGTGAAACGAGAGGCTTTGCTACCAACATCTAAAGAACTAAAAGTATTGGCCCACAATGATTCAGCCATAAGTCACGTGATTCGAGGTTATAGGTTTCAGTTGGATGAATTAGGCTTTTCTTACGATTGGTCACGAGAAGTGCGCACAAGCGATCCCTCGTTCTACAAATGGACCCAGTGGATTTTCAAGCTCATCTACAATAGCTGGTACAACCAAGAAACCGACAAAGCTGAGCACATTGATAAGTTGATTTCTACTCTTGAAAAAGAAGGGAACTCCAATGTAAAAGCTGTTTGTGATGAAGATACACCTGTCATTTCTGCGGATGATTGGAAGGGTTTTTCTGAAAAAGAGCAATCCGACTTCCTATCGAAGTATCGTCTCACCTATCTCGCCGAAACATCAGTAAACTGGTGTCCGGCACTTGGAACAGTACTCTCGAATGATGAAGTGAAAGACGGTTTCTCGGAGCGTGGCGGTCACCCGGTGGTGAAGAAGAAAATGCCACAGTGGAACATGCGGATCACGGCCTATGCAGATCGCTTGCTTAAGGGACTCGATACGATCGACTGGCCGGAACCGATTAAGGAAATTCAGCGAAATTGGATCGGCAAGTCCACAGGTTCTGAACTGAACTTTGCCATTGACGGACACGATGAAAGCATACAGGTTTTCACCACCCGCATCGACACCATCTTCGGAGCAACTTTCGCTGTACTCGCTCCCGAGCATGAGTTAATCGAAAAAATCACCACGCCTGAGCAAAAAGCAAAAGTTGAAGCCTATGTCAATGAAGCGATTAATCGTTCTGAGCGAGAGCGCATGAGCGATGTGAAGAAAGTGTCTGGTGTATTCACAGGAGCTTATGCGATCAACCCATTCAGCAATGAGCGTATTCCGATCTGGACAGCAGATTATGTACTCGCTGGGTATGGAACCGGCGCGGTGATGGCCGTGCCGGCGCACGACGAACGTGATCACCGTTTCGCAAAGCAATTTGGGCTGAAGATCAAACAAGTGATAGCCGGAGATGTGGACGTAAAGGAAGAAGCGTTCACTTCCAAGGATGCCGAAGTGATCAACTCCGATTTCCTGAATGGACTGAAAGTGAAAGACGCCATCGAAAAGGCGATTGCATTTGCTGAAGAAAAGGGGTTTGGTAAGGCCAAAGTCAACTTCCGTCTACGAGATGCCATCTTCGGGCGTCAGCGCTACTGGGGCGAACCGATTCCGGTGTACTACAAAGACGGAGTTCCTCATTTAGTAGAAGATGACAGGCTTCCTTTGAACTTGCCGGAAGTAAGCGAGTACCTCCCGACGGAAGATGGCGATCCACCACTTGGCCGTGCCAAGGACTGGAACCACGACGGACATTCGTACGAACTTTCTACCATGCCCGGTTGGGCAGGAAGTAGCTGGTACTTCTTCCGCTACATGGATCCTGATAACGACAAAGAGTTCTGCTCCAAAGAAGCGCTAGACTACTGGAGCGAGGTGGACTTCTACCTTGGGGGATCAGAGCACGCCACCGGACACCTCCTCTACTCCCGTTTCTGGACGAAGTTCTTGTATGACTTGGGCTATGTGAAAGTGGAAGAGTTTGCGAAGAAGTTGGTGAATCAGGGGATGATTCAGGGGAGATCCAATTTCGTTTACAGAATCAATTTTGTGTTATCATTTTCAGGAAATTGGAGCGATGAGAAATTATCCGAAATTCGCAAAAAAATACCTCCTGTATTCGTTTCGAAGGGTGTATTAGATAAGGCCTTGAATACGGATCATCATAATAAACTACCGGAGCTAATTGAAATCCAAAAAGAGATTAACGAAAACCTCCCTAATGGAATAAGTGTCAATTATAGAATTGATATATTAAGCACTTCCAAACTTAATGTTGATGTTTCTTTAGTGAGAAATGATATTTTGGATCAAAAGAATTTAACCAGCTGGTCAAAAGGAGTTGAAAAGGCAAAGTATATTCTAGAAGAAGATGGAACCTATCTCTGCGGCTGGGAAATCGAAAAAATGTCCAAGTCCAAGTTCAACGTGGTGAACCCGGATGACTTGGTGCAGCAGTACGGCGCAGACACCCTCCGCATGTATGAGATGTTCCTTGGCCCTATAGAGCAAAGCAAGCCATGGAACACGAACGGGATCGATGGAGTATTCAAGTTCCTCCGCAAGTTTTGGAACCTCTTCCATGATGGAGACAGCTTCGTCGTTTCCGACGATGAACCCACCAAGGAGGAAATGAAAGTTCTCCATGGCCTGATCAAGAAAGTACAGGACGATTGTGAGTCGCTTTCTCTAAACACTTCCATCAGTGCTTTTATGATTGCTACCAATGAACTAGGTGCTTTGAAGTGCAACAAGCGAGCGATCCTTGAGCCTATGACTATTTTGTTGGCCCCATTTGCACCTCACATTTCTGAGGAGTTGTATCACTTGCTTGGTAATGAAGCTTCCGTGGTGGATGCCACCTTCCCAAAATTCGAGGAGAAGTACATGGTTGAGGATTCTTTCGAGTATCCGATCTCTATCAATGGCAAGACTCGAACTAAGATTTTCTTCCCAGCTGATGCGAGTAAGGAAGATATCGAAACTGGCGTGCTAGCGGACGAAGTAGTTCAAAAATGGACAGAAGGCAAGGCTCCTAAGAAGGTGATTGTGGTGCCGAAGAGGATTGTGAATGTTGTTGTTTAGAGAGTTGTTAGATATTGGATTTTAGTAGTTGGACATTAGATTCCTAATTCTTAATTCCTAATTCCTAATTCCTAATTCCTAATTCCTAGAATCCAGATACCCCAAAAACTCCTCCCTGGAAATCCCTTCTGCTCCCAATGATTCGAGGTGCTCTGAATGAACCTGACAGTCGAGGAGATGGCCACCTTCATTTCTGAATTTTTCCATGAAGGTGATCAAGGCCACTTTCGAGGCATTGCTGACTTTCGAGAACATGGATTCACCGCTGAACACCTTCCCCACCAGCACACCGTACATCCCTCCTACCAATTCACCATCCTGCCAAACTTCTACAGAGTGTGCATGTCCGAGTTTGAAAAGCTCCGTGTAAGCGGCCTGCATATCAGCAGTGATCCAAGTTCCTTCCTGACCTTCTCTCAGGCTGGTTTTACAATTGGATATAACCCCTTCAAAATCTTGATTGTAGGTGATTTTGAATTTTCCAGAATTGAGCACTCTCCTCATTGATCGTGACACGTGCACCTTGTCCACAAACAAAACAAAGCGCGGGTCAGGGCTCCACCAGATGATCGGCTGATCTTCATTGAACCATGGGAAAACACCAAGTCGGTAGGCCAGCACCAACCGTTCTGCTGTCAGGTCGCCACCTATTGCGACTATGCCATCCTCCGCGCCTTCCACCGGAGGAAAAATCAGGTCACTTGATAGTTCATAAATGGGCATATGAGCAAAGAAAACTTATTTATCTCGCTAAGTCTGGGTTCTTATGATGAACATGATTTTTCCGTTTTCTGAAGTATTATCCTGCCAAAACAAAGTCCTGTCCGTCCGTCCAGCCAAGTGACATTAGGTACAAGCGTATCTCATCCCTGGCTCCCCAGTTGGACACATATGAAACGATGAATCTGTCAGGTATTTTGGGCAATCCACTGAAGTGGAAAACGGGTCGAGTACCGGAAGTTACCTTATCATTTACATCAATGAATCCCAGAATTTGAATCCCAAATTTCTCTAGTTCGGCAGATTTGTGGCGCGCCTGCTTTCCAGCTCCCCATACCCAAATATCAGGGTGAAAGGAGTTGTGATTTTTTAGCCAATCAGCGAGATACTTCGACTTGACTTTATTGAAAGCCTGCTCTGAATAATGCGGAGAGGTTCGCGTAAGTCTGGTAGGCAGGTCATTCCACCTGAGCACAGGCCTGTCAACCTTGGACATTTTGATTCCCGCTTTCATGAGTCTCAGGAAGAATTCATAATCCTCAGGAAAGTCCCCCGATTCATAGCCTCCATGTGTCTCATAAACCGTGCGCCGAAACATCACCGATGGATTCACGATAGGGTACTCCACAAACTGATTGAGATAAACATCCTCAGTAGTGCCGACTTGATTGAGCCAATCGAGGTAGTTCTGAAAACCCTCCAAAGGCGGTTTCAGGGACTCGACCAAACCAGAGACTACATCTATTTGCGGATATTCTTTTAGTTGATGAACCTGACTTTCTAATCTATACGGAAAGCTCCAGTCGTCGGCATCCATTCTGGCGATGAATTGGCCAGATGAAACTTTCATCCCCAGATTGGCCGCATGTGCCACTCCTGCCTTTGGCTCAGAAACTAATTTGATGCGTTCGTCTGCAAAAGAGCGGGCCAGGTCATTTGAGCCATCCGTACTCCCATTGTCCACAAGGATCAACTCAAAGTCGGTAAACGTCTGATCTAAAATAGATTGGATTGCTTCGGCCAGAGTGGCTTCTGCATTTCTGAATGGAAGAACAACCGAGACTATCAATTTCCACCGTCATCGTTTTCTTCAGGTGGAGCCTCCTCATCACTTGGCTCTTCCTCAGGGTGTGTGCCTTCCTCATTGGCTCCCTCGTCTGGGTACTCTTCCTCCTTGCTTTTCTTCTCTTTTTCTGATTTATCCTTCTTCTTGAAAAGCCCCTTCAACCCCTTTCGTTCGGTTTGAGTAGAATCTGACGGCTGCTCAGCCGGTGCTGGGTCATCTTTGGGTGCTGCATTTTGCAACAACCAACCATACTTCCTGAAATAATATTCCTGATCCGGCTGCATGCTGTCCAGCGGATTGAAACCGTACTTAAACCGCTCCCACTCTTTCTTGGCTTTTTCTTCTTTGCTCTCTGCCACGGCCAACGAATCAGCGGGCTGAGAAACATTAAGACTATCCACTTCAGCAACGGCTGACGTACTATCAAGCGCCGCAAAAGCCGACGAATCAACCGGCATTTCTGCAGGGGTTCCTTCCTTGGTTACTTCAGGTGGAGTAAGTACGTTCTCCATTGGAGACGTTTTCAGTTGAAGATTGCGGACCAAATTCGGTATCACAGGAGTACGCTTGGCTATACCGTACTTCGTCCTTTTCACTTCTCTTGGGGGCACCTTGTATTGAGCTGTGTAGGCAAAATAATCCACACCTGCTCCCTCTTCTGCGGATGCCACCGTAACGCCAAGCGAATCTGGCGGTGGGATTTTGGCGTTTGCGGAAAGGTGGGCCTTGCGCTCATCTTCGTTTAGATACCATAAATAAGAGAAATAAGTGGATCGAACTGAGTCGTCGAGAATGTAGGTACTTTGGAAAGTAGGGCAGATAACCTTGTCGTGGCAGGACGCAAGAGCGAGCAATACAAGAATGGCATAACACAACTGCCGCATAACTGGTAGGCAAAAACTAGGTGATCAGACCCCTAAATTAGGCCTAATTTCTCAATACCTAAACATTAACGCCTTTTTGGATGATTTCGTGAGTTATTGCTCTTTTAATGTTTGACAGGCCCATTTGTAGCAGGTGTCGACCCAATTCTCGTACATTATTCCCGAAGGATGCAGACCATCTGCGGCTATGAGCTCAGGTTTCTTGGCGGCCTTTCGAGACCACTTGGTGATATCGAAAAATGTCACCTCCTGTGAGGCGCAGATTTCCTGCGCGATTGCATTGTAGGCATCTAATTCAGTCGCAATCTTGGTGGCATCAAGATTCTTACCTTTTGCGAAGGCAGTAACTCCATAGTCAGGAATAGATAACACAAAAACCCGATCCGGATCTCCGTCGGCTAAGGCAATCGCCTGATCCAGCAACTCTTCAAATTCCTTGCGGTACGTCTCAATCGGGTAGCCTCTATATTGGTTGTTGACACCAATGAGAAGCGAAACCAAATCAAAACTGCCACTCAGCCTGACCCTTTGAAGAGCATTCTGAAGCTCATCGGTCGTCCAGCCTGTGGTAGCCACTATAGCCGGATCGTCTATTGAAATGTCGTCCTTTCGTAACCTTTCCACCAATTGGACGGGCCAACGATCTGTTTCCGTCACTGCTTCCCCTATGGTGTAAGAATCACCTAGAGCCAGGTATTTTTTGGGTGAATCATTCATTTGTGCAAAACCAAGTTGTGATACTATTGTTGCTAAAGCGACCAGTATGGTATGTTTCATAAGTTTTCAAGCTTTTCCTTTTGTTGTTTGGACAATCCACTGACGACAAGATCGTAAGAATGGTCGATCCATTTAAAGATAAGTTCATCAGCTATCGAACCATCCATTGATATTGTATTCCAGTGTTTCTTATTCATGTGATACCCCGGCACTACCCCGTTGTATTTTTCTCGAAGTTCCATTGCCCGCTCAGGATCACATTTGAGGTTTATACTTTCGAATGTTTCCAGACCTGTCAAAGCATACAACTTGCCAACCACCTTATAAACCATGGTTGTTGGACCAAAAGGTGTATCCTCAGTGGTCCCCGGTTTTGTGAGGCAGTAGTTTCTGAATTGCTCAATGTTCATAGAATGAAGTTACGATATAATTACGTGAAATATTTTTAGACTTATCTAAATTTATGTTTTGTTAATTCTAATTAATAAATTTGTGCCTTCAAATATATTAATGCGAATATTTCTCTTATTCATACTTTCCTTTGCCGTAAGCGTTCTTTCAGCGCAGACCATTTTATCTGGAGTTGTTCTCGGCCCGGAGGGAGAAGTACCAGGCGCTACGGTTAGAGTACTTGAATCAGACGTTGGAACGGTAACCAATTCACATGGCGAATTTTCTCTTGCAGTTGATGCCACTGAAGACATTGTTTTAGAGATTCGGTCGATAGGTTTCAAGCCGATTTCCAGAAAAATCGGCAAGTCTGACCTAGGCATCCCGATAAGAATTGACCTGACGGAAATGACCTTTAGCATGGGTGAGGTGGTAGTGACCGGTACCATGCAGCCCACTTTTGTTGCCCAGTCTCCCGTAAAAATCGACGTAGTTACCTCCACTTACCTGAATACCTACTTGCCTGCTGCCGCCTCCGGTCTGGTCGAGGGTATCTCACTTGTGAATGGTGTGCAGGAAGTTACGGCCTGTGGGGTTTGCTTCACCAACAGCATTTCCATCAATGGTTTACCCGGGCCATATACTGCCGTTTTGATGGATGGCACGCCCATTTATGGAAATCTGGCGTCTGTCTATGGACTAAACGGAATACCGAGTATGATCATAGACAGATTCGAAGTGATCAAAGGTCCATCTTCTACGCTCTATGGCTCAGAGGCCGTCGCTGGAGTGATCAACATCATTACTAAGAATCCGGCTTCACAGCCTGCGGCTTCCATCGATGTGATGGGAACAACCCATCTGGAATCTTTTGGAAACTTCTCTTTTGCTCCGAAGATTGGAAAGAGTGCCGGATTCCTAGGTGTAAACTATGCCTACATCAATGACTTTGATGATGAAAACGGGGATGGTTTTGGAGACAATGTGAACCTTGATCGGGTCTCATTATTCTCCAAATGGGAAATTTCACGCAAAAATGGCAGGAAGTTTAGTCTTGCCGGAAAATACTATTATGAGGACAGACGCAATGGGATTGAAGAATACCTCACAGATCGAAACTACCAAATGCTGAGGGGCAGTGAACAGGTGTATGGCGAAAGCATTTACACCCATCGATTAGAGCTTTTCGGTTCGTATGAATTTATTCAAAACATTAAAATCGATTTTTCTGGCAGCACGCACCGACAGGACAGTTACTATGGAGCCGATCGTTACAGAGCCTCACAAGACATTCTCTTTTCGAACCTTCTCTGGAATGAAGTATTAGGAAGTCATGGACTCACCGTTGGGTTGACCAACCGATTTCAGGTTTATGATGACAATACTATAGCCACGGAAAACAATGGTTCGTCACAGCCTGATCGGCAATATATACCTGGGGTATTCGTACAGGACGAATGGGAATGGAGCAATAAACTCACGGTGCTGGGGGGTGCGAGACTCGATCAATATGAAAACCATGGGGTCATATTTTCACCAAGACTTAGTTCCAAATATAAATTGCAAGAATGGACCACCCTTCGGGCCAATTTTGGCACGGGCTTCAGAATTGTCAATTTGTTTACCGAAGATCATGCATTCGTGACTGGCCAACGGGAAGTGGTTATTTTGGAGGCCTTGAAACCAGAAGAATCTTACAATTTCTCCTTGAACCTGAACCATGTTTTTACGCTGGGCAACAGCCAGGGAATGATTGATTTAGACGCTTACTATACCCACTTCGCAAACAAAATAACGCCGGACTATGACGCCTCACCCGACCAAATAATTTATGCAAACACCAAGGGTTTTGCCGTCAGCCGGGGGATCGGCATCAATTTGCAGCAGGAGCTGGCCATTCCTCTGACGTACAATCTGGGTTTAAACCTTCAGGATGTCTCCGAGACGGAATTTGGCGAAACCAGCAAAATACAATTTGCCCCAAGATGGTCTGGGGTCTTCACTGCCAATTACCAATTTGAAGAGGCCAATCTTACGCTATCGGTAACCAGTAGGTTCACCGGGCCTATTGCACTGCCATTGGTCTATGATCTTGACAACAGCGGCAATGAAGTAAGCAACCCTCGCCCAACCAAATCAGCCGTATTTGGCATTCACACTATGCAGGTAAATCATGTCATGAAAAATGGTCTGTCTATTTATGGAGGTATTCAAAACCTCTTCAATTATACACAGCCCTGGTCTCCCTTAGTCGCTTTCAATGATCCCAATGCCAACCCCGGATTCAGCGATAGATTTGACACCTCCTACGCCTATTCGCCCATCCACGGCAGAGAATTATATTTAGGAGTTCGTTGGACTACTGATTTGCGGTAGTTTTGTAGATTGCTTTTGTAAGCAAGTAGGATCAGTAAAAGACTGAGCTTGGAATCAAATTTTGGTAAATGGAAAGAAAACTAGTCTATGGTATCCAGCAGGTAGGGATAGGAGTAAGCGACGCTGACGAAGCATTCGAATGGTATGCCACAAGATTAGGTGCGGATGTTTCCGTCTTTGACGACAGCAACGAGGCTACATACATGGCTCCCTACATGGGCGGCAAATCGCGTAAGAAAAGAGCCATACTGGCCATGAATCTGCAGGGAGGCAGTGGATACGAGATTTGGCAGTATGTCAACAGGAAACCTTCAGAGCCTGCAAATGAGGTCGAACTTGGGGATTTGGGGATCAGTATGGCTTTTATCAAATCGCATGACGTGGAAGCAAGCTACACCCGGCTGAAAGCTTTGAATGCAAATATCCTCACTGAAATACAGACAGAGCCCGACGGTAAAAAATGCTTTTATCTGAAAGACCCAGGCAATAACATACTCAAAGTCAAAGACTTCAATTCGTGGTACAAAAAAGGATCATTCGATCTGGGTGGGGTATTTGGAAGCCAGATAGGTGTGACAAACATCGAGAATTCGATGAAGCTATTCGCTGATGTACTTGGTTATGATGTGATCGTTTATGATAAAACCGGAGTATTCGAAGACCTTAGAGGCCTGCCAAATGGAGATGGGGAATTCCGTAGGGTACTTCTCTCCCATAAGCCAGGCAGAAAGGGAGGCTTTAGCCGATTACTTGGAGACAGTCAACTGGAGCTGATCCAGCGAATAGGCGCAACTCCTCGCAAAATATTTGAAAATCGCTACTGGGGCGATCTGGGATTTATCCATTTGTGCTTCGATATCCGAAACATGAAGAAGCTCACCGAAGAATGCGCAGAAGGTGGCTTCCCATTTAAGGTACTGAGTGCAGAATCGTTTGACATGGGAGACGCAAACGGTCACTGGGGATACATTGAAGATCCTGACGGTACGCTTATAGAGTTTGTGGAAACGCACAAAGTACCACTCATAAAGCCCCTTAACCTAAACATCAATTTGAGAAATCGGCATCCTGAGAAATGTGTACCCAATTGGATGATCAGGGCTATGGGCCTCAAACGAGTCAAGTTTGGATAAAAAAAGGAGCCACTTTCGCGACTCCCTCCTAACCTAATCTATTACTGACTTTTACTTTATTTCAATCGTTTTGCTGATCGTACGTGCAGCACTAGCGATCACCACGTTGTAGCTTCCTTTTCTCACCTGAGAGAAATCATATTTCTTACCGATATAGTTCTCACCTTCGATGACCTCCTTGATAACCAGATTGGCCTCAAGATCATAAATGGACACAACCAATCTCTCAGTGGTATTTGCGACCAAGCCTACCATTACATCATTTCCTCTCTGAGATATCACAGGCAAAAAATGCACCTCGCTTGACTCCAAGTCGAAAGTCAATTGGTCATCGACCACAAAGGTCACCTTCTGAATCTTGAAATCATCCTCATATCTGAAAGTGTACTTTCCATTCGGCAAGCTCGAAACATCAAATGTCTTGCTAATTGAGTTCAAGCTTTTGACTTTTTCGGAGTAGAGCTTCGCTCCGCTCACATCCCATAGAGAGAGGCTCGCATCCCCGTTCACGTTCATCACTGAGAGCTGGAACTTACCCTCACCTAATACCCTCACATCGAAGTAGATGTCATTTGCAAAACTGATATTGGCTAGGACTATCAAAGCCAATGCTAGTATACCCTTTA
>CAYORY010000038.1:0-14523 GCA_964406435.1 uncultured Roseivirgaceae bacterium
ATGTATATGCCAATTCCTTTGCAAGCTCCTTTCCCATGGTCGTCTTACCCGATCCCGGCAAGCCTATTAAGAAAAGTCTTGACGGGAAACTCACCTGATCAATTTTGAAATCTCCTCACTGGAAGGGAGTGCATTGTAGTGCCATTTTCCTTTGACTACACCATCTTGAAAAACAAGAACTCCCGGATTCGAACGAATCATTGCCTTAAGGACCGTGGCGTCTGCATAAAAGAAGGGCAAGGCGATTTGATTCTCATGCCTGAACGTTTCGAACAGATCATACCCAGATGATGTCAGAATCCAAGTCTCAACTTCAGACGCCTCTGCAAGCTCTTTCATTTCAGAAATATTCTTGGTGGAAGATTTTGAAACATCGTGGAATACGAAAATCATTTTCGTGCCAATCAATATTTCTTCTGTGTACTCACCATCATCGTTCCAAACACTGAAGTCGCTAATTTTTGGGGTAGCCTCATCTGGATTCAGAAGGTTGGCAGCCTTCATTTCATACCCTGGGTCAGTTGGGTAGGTGTCAAATCGATACTCCTTGCCATCCTTTTCCATTACATATTCGTACTTGGCTCCCTCCTCAGGCACCATTTGCTCGGGTATACTTTTGCCGACGGCATATGCCCTAAAATCAATAAACGGCAAGTACCAAATCGCTAGTAAAGCAATGCCTGTGCAAACAAGCGTTGCAAGAGACATGATTATATTTTGCGCCTTTACAGAGAGGTACTCTTTATAGTTGTGGAAATTGAAGAAGATCACGAAAATCAGAACGACGAGAATGACGTCCTTATAAAAACTTTCCCACGGTGTGAGTTTGATGGCGTCACCGAAGCAACCACAGTCCGTCACCTTATCAAAATATGCAGAGTAGAACGTGAGTGCTGTGAAGAAGAGAATCAGTACTATCAAGGTGATAGAAGTGATCGGCATGCGGTGAGCGATGATGAGAGCAATTCCCAAAACCACCTCCAATACACTTAAGAAAACAGCTAGGAACAGAGCTGCGGGCACAAAACTCTCAAAGAATGGAGCAAAGTCTTGAGCGAATACCTGAAAGTACTCCTCTAGCTTAATCGCCGTGCCTATAGGATCATTGAGCTTTATTAATCCTGAAAAAATGAATAGCCCAGCAACGGCAACACGTGCAAATTCTCTTATGATTTTCATTTGTTCTTTTCTTCTAATAATATCAATGCAAAAATGGCGTAATTGATCATATCCTGATAATTGGCATCTACTCCCTCAGAGATCAATGTCTTGCCTGAATTGTCCTCGATTTGTTTGACTCTAAGCAGCTTCATGAGAATAATATCAGTGATGGAACTCACCCGCATGTCTCTCCACGCCTCGCCATAGTCATGGTTCTTGTTTTCGAGTAGATTCATCGTATCCGACACGACCTCATCGTACATGGGGCCAAGTTTGTCGAATGAAATTTCCATTTCCTTCTCTCCGTCCAGTTTCATCTGTATCAGCGCTATGATGCAGTAATTCACGATTCCTAAAAACTCGGAACTGATATCCTCGTCTACCTTTTGAGCACCTTTATCCTGAATGGAACGAATTCGCTGAGCCTTAATAAAAATCTGATCTGTGATGGACGACAATCTTAGGATTCGCCAGGCGGTCCCATAATCGTTGGTCTTTTTTTCGAATACATCACGACAATCTGAGATGATCTCTCGGTATTGTTTAGCGGTTAGTTCATTCATTCATGCAATCTTTGTAGGCCTCAGGCAACCCCTGCAAAACTATCAATTTTGGCTCCTAAAAAAACCTTAAAAATAAACGGACAGTTACTCGACTTGAGCGAACCAAAAGTCATGGGGATTCTAAATGTCACGCCGGATTCATTTTACGAGGGAAGCAGAAAGTCGACTGTTAATGAGGTGTTAAAGTCAGCAGAGCGAATGCTTTCAGAAGGGGCAATCTTTCTCGACGTGGGAGGATATTCTTCAAGACCAGGGTCAGCAGACGTTTCAGTTCAAGAGGAGATGAACCGTGTGATCGCACCAATTAATGCGATCATTAAAGAATTTCCTGAATGCCGCATTTCCATAGATAGCTTCAGGTCTGAGGTTGCAAAAGCGGCATGTGATGCCGGGGCAACTATCATCAATGACATCTCCGGTGGACATTTGGATCAGCTAATGCTGCCAATGGCGGGTGAGTTACAGATTCCGTACATCGGGATGCACATGAGAGGAACCCCTCAGACCATGAAAGCGCTCACGGACTATGATGACCTCTTAATCGAAATGGGGCATTATTTTTCTGAGATGCAAGCTTCTTGTCTCGAGCATGGCATTCATGACCTGATAATCGATCCGGGATTTGGGTTCGCTAAGACAATCGAACAAAATTTTGACCTCTTAAAGCATCTTGACTACCTCTCACACATTGATTGTCCTATCTTGGTTGGGCTTTCGCGCAAGTCAATGATCTTTAAGACTTTGAACATTGAACCAAAGGATGCACTGAACGGAACTTCCGGCTTGAATGCGATAGCTTTGCTGAAAGGGGCAAGCATTTTGCGGGTACACGACGTGAAAGAAGCTGTAGAACTAACAAAATTGATTGGTAAGCTGAGATGATCCTTGGATTTAAAATTGGATTTTTGGAAATCGGATGGGTGGATGTCATCGACATTTTCCTAGTCGCAATATTGCTTTCGCAGGTGTACAAACTGATGCGCGGGAGCATGGCCATCAGGGTTTTCCTAGGGTTCCTTTCGCTGTACCTGATCTACCTAGTCGTGCGTGCTGCTGAGATGGAGCTGCTCTCCAATATCCTTGGACAGTTTATGGGTGTGGGAGTTATAGCAGTTATCATTTTGTTTCAGCAGGAGATCAGAAAATTTCTTTTGCTCGTTGGTCGCACCACCTCCTTTCAGGAAGGCAGATTCATGAAAAACATGAAGTCCATTATCAATGCCTCTTCCACCAAGCAGATAGATGCCACCCCCATAGTGGATGCAGCCAAGGCGCTGGGGGCTTCCAGTACCGGAGCGCTGATTGTTCTATCGAAGGATTCGGAATTGAAGTTTTACGTTGAATCAGGTGATAGAATTGAGGCAATTCTATCCAAGCGATTGCTTATTTCAATTTTCAACAAAGACAGTCCTATGCACGATGGTGCGGTCATTGTCTATAATGGAAAAATCCTGGCCGCTCGCTGTATACTACCCGTCACTGACAAAGATGATCTTCCGGCAAGCTATGGTCTCAGGCACAGAGCAGCCATAGGTATGAGTGAAATCACTGACACACTTTTGATAGTGGTATCGGAAGAAACAGGGCAAATCAGCACGGCTCAAAATGGAGAAATCTCTAGCAATCTTTCTTCTCAGGAATTGCGGCAAGCCATCAATGATTACTTGAAAGATGAGCCTACCACGCGTGAATCCTTGGCGAAGTTTTTTCGAAAGAGAGCGGCAGTTTAGATCAGGTATTCGGCAGCTATTGCCAGTCCCGCCCCTACCAAACTCACGATTGTTTTATTCAATCCAAAACTATGCTCAGGGCTGGTCTCTACGAAGATGGTGGTGGAGATATGTAAAAAACTGCCACAAACAATCGCAAACAAAGTGAGCATCGTACCTTCTGAAAAAACCAGAGATGTGCTGAGCAAAAGCCCTGCGGGAGAAGCAACGCTGAAAAGAATAAGTAATAGCCATTTAGCCTTACTCTCCCACAAGATCACCATCAAGGCAAAAGCCGCAGGGAGCTTATGGAGGACAATTCCAAGCAGCAATGAATACGATTCGTGCTGCCCATGAAATGGAGACTCATGTGTCAGCAGTGTCCCTTCCAAAATCGAATGAATGATAAGAGCTGATAGTATAGAAACTTTCGTGCCCATGGATTCTATTCCATGAGAATGGGTATGCCCATGCTCAACACCCCTTGAAAAATACTCAAGCACCCGCTGAAGGAAGAACCCAAGAAGTACCCACAGTCCTATACGCTTTGGGTTTTCACTAAGAGAATAAAGTTCAGGAATGATATGAATGATGGTGACAGCAAATAGAAACGAGCCGGCAAAAACCAACATCAACTGAATGTCTATTTTTCGTTTGTTGATGAGGGGAACCACCAGCCCACCTGCAATCACACTAAGAATCAAAATGGCAAGAGTAAGGATCATTGGTCTTTCAAGACTTGAAGGTATTCAGAAATACCCGTTGATTCGTAAATATCCAATTCTTCCTCCGTTTGAAAAATGAAAACGGCCTCCAAGTTTGGATCAGCTTCCACAATCTTAATTGACTGCTCCAACCCAAGCACCATAAATGCCGTGGCGTATGCATCTGCCATCATGCAGTCTGGCGCAAATACCGAAGTGCTTAGAAGATTATGAGTGGCTGTGTACCCAGTTCTAGGATCTACAATATGAGCGAAAACCTTTCCGTCCTTTTCGTAAAAATTCCTGTAGTTCCCTGATGTGGCCAGAGATCTATCTTTCATCTGCACGATGGCCATTTGTGCATCATAGTTTGGTGATCTCGGATCTTGAATGCCAATTCGCCACACTTGATCTTTCTGATTTAGGCCCCTGCACCGAACCTCTCCTCCTATTTCTACCATATAGTTTCCAACACCCTTTGATTCCAGCCATTTGCCCACCTCATCCACCGCTTGTCCCTTGGCTATCGCACTAAAGTCAAGATAAACGCCCACATCCTTGGACACACTTGATTCGTTTATGTCCACTTTCTCTAAACCGATTAACAAAAGCAGGGAATCCACCTTACTACTATCCGGTGCAACAATTGTTTTGTCAGGCCCAAATCCCCACGCATTGACAAGTGGACCCACCGTGGGGTCAAAAGCTCCACCGGTCTTTTCATAGATGTCGAAGCTTGCATTCAACACCTCATCGAATAAATCAGATGGTTCTAAAATCACTCCCGCTCTATTAAAAACAGAGATTTCAGAATCCGGAATGTAGGTGGAAAGAGATTTGTTAAAGGAAAATAAAATCGAGTCAATGGATTTTTGAAATTCATACTTGCCCACAACTTTCACGCTGTAGCTAATTGAGCCCATTGTAAGCCCAGTGAAATGACTCAGTTCCTTGCTCTTTTCCTTAGGAATCAGCGTGTAAATGGTGACAATGAGCAAAACCGCCGAGAAGATGTAAGAAATTCTTTTTTTGTTCAAAGCTGGCGTCAGATTGACCGCTAAATTAAGACGATTCTTTGATCTCTCCATTCGAATTGGCTTGCATTACAACCTTCGTGTTATATTTGATCACCGAAAAAATCAGAACCTATGATATTCTTACTCTTCGTCTATCTTTTACTTTCTCTTGGTGTGGCCTTCATGGCTTATTTGAAGACTTACGACATGATCGAGTATTTCTTTTTGTCAATCCTCACCACACCTTTTGTCGCGTTCTATTTTCTTCTGAAGACTGATAAGCTACGTTAAAAAATTCGCACCTTATAGAGTCTTGCTGAGGAATGGATAATGGTGCTTTTTTCCTTCGTGGATTTGCAAGGTCAGGAACCAACTGGCTCTGTAACCTTGTAAATCTTCATCCTGATGTATTTTGTCGCGGTGAATTCCATTTGGAGGAAATAGCTAAGGGCGTTGAGGCAACTAAAGCCAAACCCTACGGGCTCCTAAATCAAGGGGACATACTTGATTCTCATTTCGAAGCATTTGTTGACGGTCTCATAAAATTTCACTGCCAAGGCGCTCCTAAATACGGTGACAGGACACCTATTACCATTAAGGATTGCTATATTCCCCAACATAAATACATCGTAATTTTCAGAGATGTACGAGATGTATTGGTTAGTCTGTACTATCATAATCTCCTTCATACCGAACTTGATGTCCACCCTGATATTGAGACAAAAAGGAAACTCTTTTTGAGTGATTCAAATTATTTTGAGGAACATAAATCTGCACTTTTGGATTGTGAGGAAGTGACAAGAAACTGGGCCAAACTCTGGAATAACCACATTCTAAGTGATGCCGAATTCATCGAAAGCAAAAAATCCGAAATTGATATTTTCCCGGTTCTTTATGAACAGCTCCATATAGATCCTGAAAAAATCAGGGATGAAATTTATAGGTTTCTGGATGTCAATCCTTTTGATGCCATGTCTTTGGATGAGGATAACCAACCTGGTGTAAAAAATCCAGACGTGAAAGCTCATAATCGAAAAGGAGAATCTGGCGGTTGGAAGAATTATTTCACACCAGACCAACTCCAATGGGTCAATGACGAGGCACATGAAGGAATGGATTGGATCCGGCGAAAATTCGAAATTGATTTGGAATGATTGTTTCCTATCAGGAGAAGAATGAAAAGGTCATTAAGGATGGGATTCTTATCGTCGATAGAATATTTGATTCCGATTTTTACGGAAGTCAGCTAGGTGGCAATCACAATGGTGGTAAGAGACAATATGTTCGTCACCATTCGTTTTTAGGAGTTTGTCCGAATCGTCTCTTCAATCCAAGTTTTTACCGAAAACAATATCTGAGGGATATTTCTGAAGAGCCAGCATGTCACTACCTATCTTCTCATGGACATAATGACCCTCATATACTATTTGATTCTGCTCAATACTTATCATCTCACAGTTCAGGTTTGATTAAGATCACGCCTCTTGAAGATTTTTTAAGGCGGCCGTTTGAAGAAAATATATCACCTACTAAATATTTTGACCCGATTTTCTACAAAAGTCAAAATCCAATTGATATCAGAGAAGATGAACCGGCCCTACTCCATTATTTGCGCGTTGGTGAGAAATCAGGATTATTGCCCTGTAAGGCCTTTGATCCAAATGAATATCTGAAACCCCTAAAGCCACAAGCTTGGTCTGCATTTGCATTCGATGCACTGACAAAGCTCGAATACTTTGCATTAGAACAAGAGGGCTTGCTCGATTCGCTTGGTTTAAACCCTCTACTTAATAAGGCCGAGTATGAATCTAGGAGAGAATTAGCCTCAAAGTTATTTGATGAAAGATATTACTTGAAGCATAATTCGGAGGCTAGAAAATCCTCGGATGCACTTGATCATTATTTACAAATTGGATCTAAGGATGGAAGGTATCCTCACCCACTATTCAATCCTTCATACTACAGGGAGAAATACAGTCTGGCAAAGAATCAAGAACCATTGGTTCAGTACTTAGTGTCTAAGCTCGAAGATCAGCCCCACCCTCTTTTCGACCCTACTTTCTACCGAGCTCAACTAATTGATCATGGCATAGACACTGGGAACCAAAGTCTATTGGAGTTTTTCACCGTAAATGGTGGTCAATATTCATTTTCTCCCTGCAGAGATTTTGACTTTAATTTTTACCGAAAGGCCTACCCTTACATAAAGACTAAAAAACTCAATCCGTTAATCCATTATTTGAAAACTGGCGAAAAGCTTTGGTATAACCCGTCGGGACACTTTTTTCCACAAGAAGTACCACGCTTGAACACAGAAAGCCACAGATCCGAAACCACCATCCTTGAAAGAAAATGCACAGGATCCTTAATGAGTTCTTACTTGCATCTACCAGGGTTTCTAAATCAGATAAATAGATGCCCTAAGGATACCAAAAAGATACTTATTGTTTCTCATGAAGCTACTCAAACTGGGGCGCCTCTGATAATTCTAAAAATAGCGACATTTCTAAAAGAATTTTATAACCTGCAGCCTGTAATAATTGTAGGATCGGGCGGCCCATTACTAAAACAGTTTCGATTGATCGGCCCGACCTACAACTTCTCTCATTGGAACACGGCCCTTAAAAATAGAACGCTAAGTGAAGCCGAAATTGTTGCCAGTGCCTTGTCCCAGTTTTCATTTGAAGGGTCATTAATGAATTCAGCAGAGTCAGGATTGCTTATTCGATCTATCAAAAAAGTACACCCAAAAATATTTTTTTTGATACATGAATTCGGAGATATGTACCCGGACAATGCTTTCGCTGACATCAGTAAATACGCAAAGAAAGTCATTGCACCATGCAACATCATTGCAGATTTTGCTCATCGCAACACGCCATTTGCTCCCAATAAAATTCAAGTGCAAGGTCAAGGCCTTTTGAACGAAAAACTGCTCAATCTGGACAAAGACAACTATCAAAAAAAATTAAAGGCAGCCCTTGGAATTCCGGACAATGCAATTGTAGTCTTAGGGTGCGGAACCATAGAAAAACGGAAAGGAGTCGATCTCTTCCTAGCTACTGCCAGCAAGGCTATCAAGTCAACTGAGGTGCCTTTGTACTTCGTTTGGGTAGGCGGTGTTCATAACCGACAAGCAGATCAAAAGAAGTATTTTGAATGGATTCTCAAGGATATAGAATTGATGAATCTTGATGACAGGATATTATTTATTGGAGAAATCCCTGACACCACTAACTATTTTATGGGATCGGATATAATGCTACTCTCGTCCAGAAGGGATCCTTTTCCATGCGTAATGCATGAAGCTATGGCAGCAAGACTTCCGGTCGTTTGCTTCGATAAAAGTGGAGGACATGCCGAAGTTTTTTCCGATGGAAGTGGCTTTGTAGTACCCTACGGGGATACGGATCAGGCCGCCATTGAAATTGTGAACCTCGCTATGAATGATAATTTCCGAAAAAACGTAGCTAAACGAGCGTATTCCAAGGTTACGAAACAGTACAATTTCGAAAAATACGTAAACCGCTTAATGGATTTATTTCGAAGAGTCCAATCGAGTGGAACGTCAGCAAGTAGCTAATTCTACGGATTGGGCTTACAATCAATCTGGCGGAGTTACCTACCTTTAACTCTTCAAAATCTATTGTATGAGGGAGGATTACCTGAGCGGAGATGCCTATGGCTTAAGTCAGACAGAAAAAGACATTGAAAGAGCATTAAGGCCGATTTCCTTTGAGGATTTTACTGGTCAGCATAAGGTTGTTGAAAATCTTAAAATCTTTGTTCAGGCCGCAAAGCAACGTTCAGAGCCTTTAGATCATGTACTATTGCATGGCCCTCCGGGTCTCGGAAAAACCACCCTTTCGTACATCATTGCCAACGAACTTGGCTCAAGCATGAAGGTCAGTTCAGGGCCGGTCTTAGATAAACCAAGTGAACTAGCGGGCTTACTCACCAACCTCGAACCCCATGACGTACTTTTTATAGACGAAATCCACAGGCTAAGTCCTGTAGTGGAGGAGTATCTCTACTCGGCCATGGAAGACTACCGAATCGACATCATGCTGGATTCTGGACCCAATGCGCGATCCATACAAATAGAGCTAAACCCTTTTACCCTTATTGGCGCTACTACCAGATCCGGCCTCCTAACCTCCCCGCTCCGAGCCAGATTTGGGATCAACTCCCGATTAGAATATTACGACAGTAAACTTCTGACGAACATCGTGGGAAGGTCTGCAGATATACTCAACTCAGCGATAGATCAGGAGGCGGCCTACGAAATAGCACGAAGAAGTCGCGGCACCCCACGAATAGCGAACACATTACTGAGACGAACCCGAGATTTCGCTCAAATCAAAGGCGATGGATCCATCACCCTCGACATAGCCAAAATCGCGCTCAAGGCACTGGACGTAGATGATCACGGGTTGGACGACATGGACAATAGAATTTTATCCACGATCATTCATAAGTTCAAAGGTGGGCCCGTTGGATTGTCCACTATTGCCACAGCCTGCGGTGAAGAGGCCGAAACCATCGAGGAAGTGTATGAACCATTCCTGATACAGGAGGGTTACATCAAGAGGACTTCAAGAGGTCGTGAGGCCACCGAAATGGCCTATAAACATTTGGGAGAAATCCCTCCGGGTAAAACAGGTTCCTTATTTTAGTGGAAATGATTTTGGTAATTGTTTTGAGCTTATGAAAAAGATCCTTGTCCCAGCTTTAATTCTATTTTGGGCTGCCGCTTGCTCCGACCCACAAACCATAGACCTTACCACTGCTACGGCTGTTATTTATAAGGTATCATCTGAGGATCAGGTAGACTTTGAGGTAGGGGAAGAAATCGGGACGGCTGTATTTTCTTACAATCAAAATTTTACATTGGTAGAAATCAGTGTTTCGGGCTTGACACCAGGCGATGAGCACGCCATGCACCTACACCCAGGCACTTTAGATACTCCGGCGGAAACTCATTGGAATCAAAATACAACCGCTACTTTCTGCTCTGCATTGAGTCAGGGAATCGAATGGAAAAAACCCTTTGCCGGAGACATTGGCAATATTTCAATCGATGAAAATGGTAGTGGTTCCTTTCGCATGAGCACTGACCTTTGGTCGTTAGGGACAGGTGATGACAGGGATATTTCAAACACGGTATTGTTCATTCACGAACAACCCGAGTATTTCGGGTCAGATTGTGGTTCCTCCGCTCGACTGCTTCATTCAAGTGCGAAAATCGCCGGAGGAACCATTCTCTTACAATCAAAGTGACGAGAATTCTAACCTAGTCCTTCTTGAGTAAGTCTCTGATCTCCGCCAGGAGTACCTCTTCATTGGAGGGTGCAGGTGCCTCCTCGGGTGCTTCTTCTTTCTTTCGCTGAACAGAGTTATAGCCTTTGATGACCATAAAAACTACGAAAGCAATGATCACAAAGTCTATGATAGTCTGCGTGAAAGCCCCATAGTTAATGCTGACTGCCGCTACCTCTCCCGAGGCTTCCTGAATCGTATACCTCAGGTCCGAAAAATCAACTCCTCCAAGTGCCATTCCGATAGGAGGCATCAGCACGTCATTGACAAGTGAGGTCACTATTGATTTGAATGCTGCGCCAATAATTACGGCTACTGCCAAGTCCAGCAGATTGCCCTTCATGATGAAACTCTTAAATTCTTTTAGCATAATGTATTAGTTTGGTTTACCTCCGGTAAATTAACTCGATATCTCAAAAAACTAACTAGTCAGGATTTGAATTCCCTTTCATCGAATAGCTCCCATATAAAAGCCATCTCCGCAGATATAGGGTTCTCGTTTTGTGGAATTTCAAAGGCAGAATTCCTGGAAAAAGAAGCACCCAAACTTGAGGAGTGGCTGAGAAGAGGATATCAGGGGAAAATGGGCTATCTGGAAAATCATTTCGACAAAAGACTAGATCCCAGACTGCTGGTGCCGGGCGCCAAATCAGTTATCTCATTGGTTTACAATTACTTTCCTAATAAAATACATGAAGAATCGGGTACTCCGAAAATAGCCAAGTATGCTTACGGGCAGGATTACCACTTCATAATCAAGGACAAACTCAAAGAATTCATGGCTAGAATTCATGCAGAAATAGGAGCCGTAGAAGGTCGTGTTTTCGTAGATTCTGCGCCAGTTCATGAGCGCGCCTGGGCTGCCAAATCCGGACTCGGATGGGTCGGCAAGAATTCCTTATTGCTGAATCGAGAGATGGGCAGTTTTTTCTTTCTTGCCGAATTGATCATCGATCTGGACTTGGAGCCGGATGGCCCCATGAAGGATTACTGTGGCACTTGCACGGCCTGCCAGGATGCATGCCCCACGGACGCCATTGCCGAGCCATACGTGGTGGACGGCAGCAGGTGCATCTCGTACTTGACCATCGAACTCAAGGATGAAATCCCAGCCGAATTCAAGGGAAAAATGGAGGACTGGGCTTTTGGCTGTGACATTTGTCAGGATGTGTGCCCTTGGAACCGGTTTTCCAAACCTCACAATGAGCCCAACTTCGCACCGCAAGGCTGGGAAGATTTTTCGAAGAAGGACTGGGAAGAAATGACCGAAGAGATTTTTCAAAAAGTGTTTAAAAAATCGGCAGTAAAGCGGACAAAATTTGAAGGGCTGAAAAGAAATATCCAATTCATCCAAGAGTCCGAATAACTTCGCGTCGTGCTTATCCTCTACCACATAGACCTCATCGGAACCATGGTGTTCGCCATTAGTGGAGCATTAACTGCTCGCGACAAGGGACTGGATGTGTTTGGAATTGCGGCGGTGGCATTTATCACCGCTCTCGGTGGCGGCACACTTAGGGACGTCCTTACAGGTAGCACGCCCGTAGGCTGGATGAACGACCTCACCTATCTCATCATGGTGGTCTCCGGATTAGTCCTGTCCTTTCTTTTAGGAAAAAAAATCCGCACGCTTCGTAGAACCTTCTTCTTTTTTGATACCATAGGAATCGGCGTTTTCACGGTCCTTGGTTTACAAAAAGCACTTCTCCTCGGCCTGCACCCCATCATCGCTGTGATGATGGGCATGGTCTCGGCCGTTTTTGGTGGGGTCACTCGCGACATCATTTGCAATGAGATACCACTGATTTTCAGAAAAGAAATTTATGCCCTTGCCTGCCTATTGGGTGGCTTTGTTTTTATCCTTCTCGAGTATGTAGGTGTCCCCATCAGGGTCAATATCATTTCCACTATCGGGGTAATAATCGCGCTTCGATCCCTGGCGGTGAAATACGGTTGGAATTTGTCATTTTTTTCTTGACCACCCTCCAGATAATTCCTAATTTCAGGTGCTTGAAAAAATTAGCCTAAAACCACCTGCCAAAATGAAGAAATCCCTGCTCCTGGCCGGAATCATTTTATTCCTTGCCTCTTGCCAATCTTCCAAGGAAGTTGAAGTTTCTTTCGACAATCGCTATGCCGAATATGTGAGCGGCTTCACCTCCGGTATCATTTCCAAAAAAGACAACATCTCCATTGAACTTTCATCGGATGTATCGCTTCCGGGCACTTTGCCCGAAGGCCTACTAAAAGTTTCGCCCTCCGTGGAAGGCGCTCTGGTTGCCAATGGACAAACCCTCGTTTTCAGCCCGAAATCCCCTCTGAAGTCCGGTCAACAATACATCCTGGAATTATCTCTGATCAAGTTGATCGAAGTACCCGATGATATGAAGATTTTCAAATTTTCGGTGAAAACAATAGCGCAGGATTTTGATCTATTCACCGACGAATTACGAACATCCGACCTTGCAACACCTGAGATACTGGAGCTAAATGGCGAAATAGCTACTGCTGATTTTGCAGAAAATGAAGCCGTGGAGAAAATGCTCAAAACCGAGGGGCAGGACATCCAATGGGATCATAGCGGGAACACGCACAGTTTCAAAGTGCTCAGCATCAAGCGCGGAGAGGAAGCGTACTCGATGAACCTGGAGGCCAATGGATCTCCACTTAGCGTAGAAAAATCTGAAAGTAAATCTATCGAAGTACCATCGCTGAAAGATTTCAGGGTGCTCTCCGCAAGAGTAAATCTGACAGGTGACAAGTACGTCTCGGTATTTTTCTCCGACCCCATCCAAAAAAATCAAAACCTTGATGGCCTGCTGGTACTGGAGGGAGAGTCGAGTGGCCGATTTGTGATCAATGGCAATGAAGTGCAGATGTACCTGAGTTCCATGCATGCGGGCACCAAAACACTCACCATCTACGAGGGAATCAAGAACACTTTCGGTTATGATTTTGGGTACAAAACAGATCGGCTCGTCTCTTTCGATCCCGAAGACCCTCAATTCAAATTGGTGGGAAAAGGAACCATCCTACCAAGCACCGATGGCATGGTCATCCCTTTTGAGGCCGTCAACCTTCGCTCTATTCGAGTGGATGTCATTCAGGTAAAAGATCAGAATATTCCTCAATTCCTTCAGGTGAATGACATGAGTGGAAATGAACAAATGAAAAGAGTGGGGCGAAAAGTCATGTCCACCACGGTAGACCTTTCACAAAAAGGATCCGACCTATCTATCTGGAACAGGTACACCCTCAACCTTGCCTCTCTGATGAACGCCGAGAAAGGAGCGCTATATCAAATTCAGTTTTCATTCCGCCCAGAGGATTCCATTTTTCCCTGTGATGAAGCATTTGAACCCGATTCATCTAACCCCAACCAAGACGGCTGGAGCATCTACGATGGAGACGATTTTGACAGCTGGGGCAACTATTACATGCAATACCCGAACGACTTCAACTGGTCCGATAGGGACAATCCGTGCACCTCCTCCTACTACAGCCCCGAACGATTTGCCCAGAGAAACCTCATCGCCTCGGACATTGGATTGATCGCCAAAATTGGCGGGGACAACTCAATGAAAATTTTCACTACCAACATGGTCACCGCTGAGCCTATCGTTGCAAACATTGAGCTACTCGATTATCAGCTGCAGATATTAGAGACAAAAGTCACGGACGATCAGGGCGTGGTGAGCTTCAGTCCTGAAAGGCGACCTTTCCTAGTAGTAGCCACAGCCGAAGGGCAAAAGTCCTACCTGAAACTTGACGATGGTTCGGCACTTTCTATGAGCAACTTCGATGTGTCAGGTCAGCGAATCCGTGGCGGAATCAAAGGGTTCATCTACGGAGAACGTGGTGTCTGGCGACCCGGCGATGATATTTTCCTGAGTTTCATGCTCGAAGATGAAGCCGATAAAATTCCGGCTGACCACCCGGTCGTTTTGGAATTCAGAGATCCGATGAGCAATATCGTGGATCGGCAGGTCAGCACCTCGGGCACAGAAGGTTTGTATGCCTTCAAATTGAAAACTGAGCCTGAAGCGATGAC
>CAYORY010000039.1:0-14295 GCA_964406435.1 uncultured Roseivirgaceae bacterium
CATGTTTAAGTTGATTGATGAATGACAAGTAAAGCTATCACATTTGACTAAAATATAACAGGATAAAAGGAAGCGCAAATTCGATTGGTCATTGTAATCATCTGTTGTAATATTGCGCTCCAAATTTGATGAGCAATCATCTGGGCCTATAGCTCATTCGGTTAGAGCAACTGACTCATAATCAGTAGGTGCCTGGTTCGATCCCAGGTGGGCCCACAATACAATCCCGCTTCTGCGGGATTTTTTGTTTGAGTCTGTTGCCTGTAGTTTTCTTGGTAGCGATCTATCAGAAGCTCACATACTATTCAATGGTGTTTTTTTAATTTCGAACATCTTTGTCCTATCATGAACCAACTTGCAAACAGAATCCTCTCCTTATCAGGCCTTGAAAGACCATTGGTTGATGAAATATTGACTATCGGTCGCCTTAAAAAAGCCAAAATAGGAGACATTATAGTGAGCCCGGGAAGTGAGAATAGTGAAATGCCAATCGTATTGACGGGACTTCTCAAGGTACAGCGACAAGATCCTGACGGTAACGAGATGTTTCTTTACTACCTGGAGGGTGGAGAAACCTGCGCCATGTCCATCACTTGCTGCATTGAAGGTAAGCGAAGTGCCTTCAACGTAATTGCCGAGGAAGACTCAGAGCTATGGATGATACCCATGAACTTAATGGATAGCTGGATAGTGAAGTATCAAACCTTTAGGAAATTTGTCTTTGGGGCCTACCAGACCCGCTTTGATGAATTGCTTACTACCATAGACAGTGTCGCTTTTCATAAAATGGACGAGCGGCTGTACAAATACTTGCTAGATACCAAACAAGCCACGGCTTCATTTGAAATCAATAAGACCCATGCCCAGATAGCCTACGAACTCGGCACCTCGCGGGTCGTGGTATCAAGACTACTCAAACAACTGGAAGGAGAAGGCAAAATAGAACAGTTTCGAAATAGAATCGAGATCATGTGACTATTGTTACCTTGCAGTGATAGGCATGTAACTAGTTTTGTGCCTTTGAAATGAACACATTACTCAAGCGCTTCTTTCCGATCCTTGATTGGTTACCAACCTACAAATCGAGTTATCTTCAGGGGGATGTATCTGCTGGTTTGACGGTTGGCGTACTATTGATTCCGCAAGGAATGGCCTATGCCATGATCGCAGGATTGCCGCCCGTTTATGGCCTCTATGCCTCCATTGTTCCTCAGTTCATCTACGCTATTCTCGGCACATCACGGCAATTGTCTGTAGCCCCGGTGGCCATGGATTCTCTGCTGGTCGCCACAGGTGTATCCGTGCTGGCTGTAGAGGGCACTGACGCCTACATCAGTTTTGCTATACTGCTCGCATTCTTCATGGGAGCCTTCCAATTGCTGCTGGGGGTGTTCAGAATGGGCTTCATCACCAACTTGCTTTCACGTCCGGTAATTAGTGGATTTACCACTGCTGCTGCCTTCATCATTGGCTTGAATCAACTCAAGCATCTACTGGGCATCAATCTGGTCAGTAGCAGTCAGGCTTACAACATTTTCAAAGGCCTTTTTGCGGAAATAGGAGAGACCCATCTTTTGACATTGACTATGGCCATAGGAGGGATGTTGGTTATCATATTTTCGAAGAAAATTCATCAAAATTTTCCTGGCGCTTTGGTTGCTGTGGCTCTCGGAACCATTTTAGTCTATTTTTTTCAGTTCGATGGTGTGAGCATTGCCCGGACTATTCCCAAGGGTTTCCCCGATTTTTCGATTCCAAGTATTACCGTAGAATCGTTTCGTCAATTAGCTCCCTTGGCCATGACCATCGCGGTGATCGCCTACATGGAGGCGTTTTCTGTAGCCAAGGCCATAGAGACCCAACGTAGAACTTACACGATTCGTCCGAGTCAGGAATTGGTAGCACTGGGTACGGCCAATATGATTGGTTCCTTTTTTCAATCTTTTCCGGTTACCGGTGGATTTTCACGCTCGGCTGTGAACGATCAGGCAGGTGCCAATACACCGCTTGCCTCTGTGATTAGCGCCACGGTGATTGCGCTTACCTTGCTTTTTCTCACTCCACTTTTCTATTACCTTCCTCACGCCATCCTGGCGGCCATCATCATGGTGGCCGTATCAAGATTGGTGGATTTTAAATTGGTCAAAAAACTGTGGAAGGAAAGCAAAATAGAGTTCGGATTACTATTGGCCACTTTCCTGATCACTCTAAATATCGGAATGGTCGAAGGTATCATCTCAGGAATCGTATTATCTGTTTTGCGGCTGTTGTTCAAGTCCGCCTATCCACATATAGCCCAATTGGGTAAAGTAAAAGGCCATCATGAATTTCGAAATATCCGCAGATTCGATGATTTGCAGCAGTGGCCGCATTTAGTCTTATTGAGACTTGATGCCCCGCTCACCTTTATCAATATTCAATATTTCAAGGATTATGTCTTATCACATACCCCCTCGGATACCCGGACTGTTATACTTGATGCCGGGCCGGTAAGCCACGTGGACAGCACAGCCATAGAGGGATTGAAGGATTTGATCAAAACACTTGAGGAAAAAAATATGCACTTTCTTATTTGTGATGTAATAGGACCGGTGAGGGATGTCTTTCACCGCACCGGATTCATGGAACTCCTTACAGAAGAACATATGTTCCTCAACCTCAATGAGGCCGTCAATTATGTGACAACACACAAGGGAGGAAAATTTAAGAGCTATGCTACGCAGCATTCGGAGGAATAGCCTGTGTAACATTCATCACACTACAGTTTTAACGATCCTGCTACTTTTGCAATAACAATTTTGATGCACATGAAAATAGAACAGATATACACCGGTTGCCTTGCTCAAGGCGCATATTATGTCGAGAGTGAAGGAGAAGCAGCCATCATTGATCCGCTACGAGAATCTGCCCCATATCTCGATAGGGCGGAGAAAAACGGAACCAAAATCAAATACATATTCGAGACACATTTTCATGCAGACTTTGTCTCGGGACATTTGGCCTTGGCACAAAAATCAGGAGCTACCATCGTGTACGGACCAAACGCCAATCCAAGCTTTGATTTTCATTCAGCCAAGGACTATGAGGTATTTGAACTAGGCAAAATCAAAATAAAAGTGCTTCACACGCCAGGGCATACCATGGAGAGCACCACCTATCTGCTCATAGATGAATCTGGGAAAGAACACGCCATTTTTTCAGGAGATACCCTTTTCATAGGAGATGTGGGGCGGCCAGATTTGGCTCAAAAGGGAGACCTAACGATGGATGACCTTGCAGGACATTTGTACGACAGCCTGCGCACCAAAATAATGACCCTGCCCGATGAGGTGATCGTATACCCTGCCCATGGAGCAGGCTCTGCTTGTGGCAAAAACATGAGCAAAGAAACCACTGACCTCTTGGGCAATCAAAAGAAAACGAACTACGCGCTTCGTGCCGACATGACCAAAGAGGAATTTATCAAAGAGGTTACGGATGGACTGCTTCCTCCGCCTCAGTACTTTGCTCAAAATGTGGCCATGAATAAGTCAGGTGCGGCCGATTTGGAAAAGATACTTGAAGTGGGCAATGTAGGCCTGGACGTGGAAACATTCGAGGCAATGGCCAACCATGAAGGAGCCCTTGTCTTAGACACACGTTCCGCTCAGGACTTTGCCGCAGGTCATGTACCCAATTCAATCTTCATCGGCATTGACGGCAGCTTCGCTCCCTGGGTAGGAGCTTTGATCCCTGATCTGCAGCAGCCTATTATTTTCCTGGCGCCTGAGGGTAGGGAAGAGGAAGTAGTGACTAGACTCTCGCGTGTGGGATACGATCATACACTTGGATTCTTACAAGGTGGAATAAACTCCTGGATGGAGGCAGGTAAAGAAGTAGAATCAGTTAAATCAATTCCGGCTGAGGAGTTCAAGAAAATGTATGAAAGCCACGACCTCACCGTGTTGGATGTAAGGAAGCCCGGAGAGTTCGATGCTGAGCATGTGGAGAAGGCGGTCTCCTTTCCGTTGGATTTCATAAGCGAGCAAATGGGGGAGTTGGAGAAGGACAAAGAATACTATGTTCATTGTGCCGGTGGCTACCGATCGATGATCGCGGCATCCATACTAAAGTCCCGGGGGTATCACAAGCTGATAGATGTGGCCGGAGGATTCAAGGCCATCACTGAGGTAGGCATTCCTGTGACGGCATACGTTTGTCCATCTACACTCAAGTAAGAGAACAACCAAGTCCCTAATAGATAAGGGGGTAAGCATAAAAAAAGCCGCTCATCGAGCGGCTTTACTTATGCTATTAAGCAAATGTTAAAGTACTATAGGTTAATCTTCAAAGACCAAGCTCCAAGACCATCTTCCCTGGTTGCTTCGCTTCCAGTGAAAGTGATAGTCAATACTGATATCTCATCGTCCACTGAAGCTCCAAAACCAGAAAAGGCCAAGCTAGAACCAGAAGCAGCGGTCACCGAAGTACCAGTGATTGATCCGGAAGAGCTAACTGTAAACGAACCACTCTCAACGTAGGAAGCCAAATCACCACCTGTGTCAATTGTCACAGAACCAGTTTCTGAAGCATTCACCGTCACAGTCCCGCTCGCTACAGTAGCTGTTCCGAACGTAGAATTTGCTATATCTAATGCTACTGTCTGCCCATTGAGGGCGTCAATGATTTGTTCTTGAAGGGTAGGAGTACTTCCTCCACCTCCACCTCCACAGCTCATAAAAATGCTTAAAGTTACTAAGGCAGCAAGCATGAGTACGTTTCGTGTTCTTTTCATTTGTTTGTTTGTTTTTGAGGGAATTTTAAATCCCAGACCGTTTTTTCGAGTCATAAAAGTAAGGCTTCTCTTGAATAATCTTCAGCAAAAAGATTAATATTTTCTAAATCATCGGACTATTTTCTATTTACCCAGTGGGTCAGACATTGGGTCAAAAAAAATTGTAAAGTTTTTTTTGGAGATTTTTTTCAATAGACCGGGCGTAGGATCCTTCATTTAAATATGTGCCGAAAGTCTATCAATTTTCAGCTTCGTTTTCCGCAGTTCTTTCTGGCAGATGGTTTACAGTAAGGAATTTACTTCATTGATTCAATCTTCAGGTTAAGTAACAATTTTTGAAATTCTTGTAGAAGAATTGAAAGTCCTAAGGACGAATGGATTAAAGCTTAAACTCGATCATTTCCTAACCCATTGATGTTTAAATAATTACAATCCTCGCTCACATCAATCAATTTTGAAACTTTTTGATATTCCTCTAGAACATGCTTGAGTAAGTTTTGTCTAAAATTGTTAATTGATACTTTACTCATCAAACCTAAATTTCATGAAATCAAGCCTCAATCAATGGTCCATTACGGTGGCAATGGCAGGACTCCTTTTTGGATTTGACACAATTGTCATCAACGGAGCAGAGCAAGACCTTCAAGCCATGTGGAAGGACTACACTTTATTTGGCAGTAATGACGCTTTTCATGGCTGGATTGTGGTGGCAGCTGCGCTTTGGGGAACAGTCGTAGGTGCCATGTTCGGTGGAATTCCAAATGATAAGTATGGACGAAAGAATACCCTCATAGGAATCGGAATTTTGTATACCATTTCCGCCTTGGGTTCTGCACTTGTAAGCGACCCATGGACCTTTGCAGTGTTTAGGTTTGTCGGAGGGCTGGGAGTGGGGGCTTCTACTATCGCTGCACCAGCCTTTATTTCTGAGATAGCACCAGCCAATAAGAGAGGTCGATTAACTGCGCTCTATCAGCTGAATATTGTTTTTGGCATCCTTGTGGCTTTCGTTTCGAATTACCTCATTGCCACCTTCATTGATACTGATACCTGGCGCTGGATGATTGGAATTGAAGCGGTTCCAGCCCTCGCTTACACCTTACTGGTGACAAAAGTACCAAAAAGTCCTAGGTGGCTAATCGTGAAGAAAGGGGATGTGGAGGGCGCAAGAAAGGTCTTCAGGTTGCTGTATTCAGAACCTGAAGCGGAGGCGCAGATTGCCAGTATTCAGCGCCATCAATCGGCCAACTCAGATAATGAGCGTTTGTTCTCAGGCAAATTTAAAATTCCGTTAATGCTTGCCTTTGCCATTTCATTTTTTAATCAATTCAGTGGCATCAATGCATTGCTTTATTATGCCCGAAGGATTTTCGATGCTGCCGGGTTGGGTGAACAAGCCGTTCTGCTGGGTACCGTTGGCCTTGGGATAGCTAACCTGATTTTTACGTTATTGGGTGTGTTACTTATCGATAGGCTTGGTAGGAAGCAATTAATGCTATTTGGGTCTATCGGTTACATTGTCACTTTGGCCACCACCTCACTGGCATTTACTTACGAATGGTCTGCCATAGTTCCATGGGCATTGTTTCTTTTCATAGGTGCACATGCGATCGGGCAAGGAGCCATCATTTGGGTATTTATTTCTGAGATTTTTCCCAACCATGTTCGTTCGTCAGGTCAGGCTTTTGGCACATCGGTACACTGGTGGCTGGCGGCAATTATTCCGGCTATGATGCCATATTTGATGAATCCTCAGGTGCTGGGCGCATCAGCCGTATTTGCCATTTTTGCCGGCTTCATGGTGCTGCAGTTGCTTTTTGTTGTGTTCATTATGCCAGAGACCAAAGGCGTGTCTTTGGAAGAATTACAGGAAAAACTGATAAAAGGCAAATAAGGAAGTAATGGTTGCCTGCTTCGATGAAGTAATCTCGCCAATAGCATGATTAGGTTTAGAATTCTGTGTCCACAAATAATTTAGAATCCGTCAAAACAGGCTCTCTGGTAAGCATACCACATTTAAAAAATTGATAATCGAATAGACCTAAATTCTTAGCAATGAAAGTATATATCCCAATTCTTTACATATTCATCCTGGCTAGCTGTCAATCCGCACAGAAAAAGGAATCCGGGAATACACCTGACGAACCGCGAGCATTCTCCGAAAAGCACCGTCCGCAGTACCACTTCACACCACCGTCTCAGTGGATGAATGACCCGAACGGGATGGTTTATTACGATGGAGAATACCACCTTTTTTACCAGCACTATCCTGACAGCAACGTATGGGGGCCCATGCATTGGGGGCATGCCGTTTCTAAAGATATGATCACATGGGAGCACTTGCCTATCGCCATTTATCCGGATTCATTGGGACTGATTTTTAGTGGCTCAGCTGTGATTGACTGGAACAACACATCGAGCTTTGGTAATGGAGAAACACCACCTATGATTGCCATTTTTACCCATCACCTGATGGAAGGAGAGAAGGCAGGTCGCAATGATTTTCAATACCAAAGCATAGCCTATTCATTGGATAGAGGCCGCACATTCGAGATGTACGAAGGAAATCCAGTCATTCCAAACCCAGGAATTCGTGATTTTAGGGATCCAAAGGTGATTTGGCATGAAGAAACCGGACGTTGGGTGATGGTTTTTTCGGCACGGGATCGAGTAAAGTTTTATACCTCTCTAGATTTAAAGAATTGGGAGTTTGCCAGTGATTTTGGGCCGAATCAGGGATCTCCAGGGAGGCCATGGGAGTGCCCAGATATTTTTCCTTTGACCGCTGAGGACGGTACTACCAAGTGGGTTCTCATAGTTAGTGTGCAGTCGGAAGCCCCGAATAAGGGAACCGGAACGAGTTATTTCATTGGTGATTTTGACGGGAAGGTGTTTACCAATGATGATGAACCTTCCAATATAAACTGGCTGGATTATGGAGCAGACAATTACGCTTTTGTGACATGGTCGGATGTTCCGGAAGAGGATGGTAGGCGCCTGGGAATCGGCTGGATGAGCAACTGGATGTATGCACAGATCGTCCCGACCACCGCTTGGAGAAGTGCAATGACCCTCCCTCGTGAGCTACGGTTGATTCAGCGAGGTGGTAAGTATCGTTTAAGCACGCCGTTGGTTATTGAACTGAGCAACCTCATGGGGGAAGCTGACCTCATTGAAGAAATGAAAGACAGCCTTAGACTGAAAGGAGAATCTTATTTGCTTAAGCTTAGTGGATTGGGCGAATCAGGAACGGTAGAATTATCCAATGAAGTAGGCGATAAGCTAGTGATTTCCTTCACAAAGGACGAACTGATCATCGATCGAACAGAATCGGGAATTGTAGATTTTCATGAGGTGTTTGGCGCTGTGCACCGTGCGCCATTATCAGGAATTGAACTGTCTAATTTGTCCATTTTCATGGACGCTTCATCTGTTGAGATTTTTGGTAACAATGGTGATCTGGTAATGACCGATATTATTTTCCCAAATCAGCCATTCTCTCTAGCAAGCGCTGAAGGTGTTGAAGAGATAATTTATGTCCCTATAAAATCAATCTGGGATTGATTTATAGGAGCCGTTCGCTGACAGATCCATTAGCGGGAAATACCTAATCACCTAATTGAAGATGTTTTGGCTCAAATTGATTCGAATTGATTGACTTAGACTAAAAGAAAAAACCCCTCTAAATCTTATGATTTAGAGGGGTTTTCCTTCAATTACTCGTCTTGTGTCGGGGCAGCAGGATTCGAACCTGCGGCCCCCTGGTCCCAAACCAGGTGCGCTACCGGACTGCGCCATGCCCCGAGTGAATACCCTTAAATTTTCTTGTCCGAGCTACCGGACTGCCTGCCGACCGAAGCATGGCGAAGGTGGGCGCCATGCCCCGAACATTAAAAAATCCGTTCCTGATTGCTCAAAAACGGAGTGCAAATGTAGAAGTTTTTTTCTTAAAAACCTGATTAAAAAATGGACGATTTTATCCGATCTAAGCGCTTGCCTTCATGCGGAAAGTTCGGTAAGCGAGAACTATGATCCATAGGACAAAAACACCCAACAAGGCGGCTTTCCAGCCCAATCCCGCGAATCCATCCTCTTCCGATGCTACCGTAACCTCAGTAGCTGCATGCTGAGGCACATCATAATCGCGGCTCGCCCACACATGGAAATCCATTTTTATCCATCCTGAACTCACTGCTTCGTCCGACTGGGTCATTGCCATTGCTTCCTCCACGGTTTTTGCATTGAAAACATACAACCCACGCGCTTCAGGAGAGGAGGTAAGTGGGCCTGAGGCAATGAGCTTGTTGCTGGCTTTTAGATTTTCCAGAAACTTCAGGTGTTTTTCCTGCAATTCAAATGCTCGCAGTGAATCTTGCTGCCAATTATCTCCTCGCTTCACGATGGCTGCAATGTACGTGACAGGTTCTGTGGTATTGACATTGACTTTTTCTTCTTGTGCCGAAATAGAGGTGACGCAAAAAATGGTGACAAGGATGAAGACGAGATTTCTCATAATTGGTGCTATTGGACACTAAATTAATTAGAACCAGAAATATAATTGAATTTATTGGTGGAGGAGTTCAACTTCAGCAATGGAGGGGATCAGATATTTCCTTTTGGTGATCGTTTCCGTGCAAACCCACCGGGTTCTCCTTTTTTCTTCCTTTATAAATGTTCTCTTATTAAATCTGAATTCTTTTCCCATTGGAATTTCTTCCAAGGTAATCTTATTTGAAGGTTCATCAAAAAGACGTAGTGTTTTGAATAGGTGAGGATCGGAGCAACTGCTGGCTTTCGGATTCTTAAAATAGTTACTCAGAGCGCTTAGAATTTGGGGTGGAAAAACCTCCTCCCTTAAGGTTGGCTTGGCCAGCTTGGTGAAATGCTCCTTCCATTCTTTTCCGTGAGGACTCACTCGTCCTTTGTATTCGTTGAAGGTGATCAAATGAGCAACTTCGTGAAGATAGGTGATGAGAAAGGCGAATGGATTTAAATCATTATTGATAGTAATGATATGTTCTTTGGTTTTTCGAATGTATCGGTAGTCTCCGAGTTTTGTTAGACGTCCTTTTTTGATTTTGAACTCAAAGTTGAGTTGCTGATAGAGGGTGTCGCAGTACTCAACCGCTCCCTCCGGAACGAATCGTGTAAAGACAACTCTCGAATTCATTTTTTCCTAAAAACCACTGTTAAAGGCACTCCTTCAAATCCGAAGTGAGCTCTTATCTTATTTTTAAGATAGCGCTGATACGGTTCTTTTATGTACTGCGGAAAATTGCTGAAAAACGCGAACGTCACGCCATTTGTAGGGAGTTGGGTGATGTATTTGATTTTGATGTAATGACCTCTTACCGCGGGTGGTGGGTAGTGCTCGATTTCTTTTTGAAGGGCTTCATTCAACTTAGAAGTTGAAATCTTGGTGGTCTTGTTTTCGTACACTTTTAGCGCCAATTCAATGGCTTGAAAGATTCGCTTCTTAGTAAGAACACTTGTGAAAATGACGGGGATGTAGCTAAGCGGCCCGAGTTTTTCGTCCAAATCCTTCTTGAATTTGGCGGAGGTCATGGTGTCTTTTTCGACCAAATCCCACTTATTTACCATGATGATAGTGCCCTTCTTGTATTTGTGCGAAAGGCCTATGATGTTCATGTCCTGAGATTCGAAACCTTGTGTGGCATCAATCATCACGATGGTGACGTCTGAATCCTGAATGGCCTGAATGGCTCGGAGTACTGAATAAAATTCAATGTCCTCGTGCACTTTGGCCTTCTTTCGGATACCGGCCGTATCGGTAAGTAGGAAGTCTTTCCCGAACTGGTTGTACCTTGTATGAATGGCGTCCCTCGTAGTGCCGGCCACATCGGTCACAATGTTTCTCTCTTTACCTAATAGCGCATTGATGAAGGACGACTTACCCACATTGGGTCTGCCCACTACGGCAATTCTTGGGAGGTTATCTTCGCTCGGTTCGGGCTCATCATGAAAGTGCTCAACGATTCGGTCAAGGAATTCGCCAGTGCCTGAACCATTCGCCGAACTAATCGGGAACATCTCCGCATCGAGACCCAGGGAATAAAACTCTGTGGCGTTCAATTCCTTCTCGGGTGTGTCCGCTTTGTTGGCGATGATATACACGGGTTTGTTCAATTCGCGCACAACACTCGCAAAATCCTGATCCATTCCGTGCATGCCCACGTGGCAATCCACCATGAAGCCAATGACGGTGGCTTCAGATAAAGCCTCTTTCACCTGCTCGCGGATGGCTCCTTCGAAGACATCATCCGATCCTTCTACATATCCGCCTGTGTCTATGACGGTAAATGTTTTTCCATTCCATTCGCATTGGCCATAGTGCCGATCCCGTGTCACGCCCGATTCATTGTCCATGATGGCTTGCTTCTTTTCTATTAGGCGATTGAAGAGGGTAGATTTTCCGACGTTGGGTCGTCCGACGATTGCGAGAATATTTGCCATACTAATTGATGGAAGTCGCCGGTTAGGGTAAATGGAACGGTTGACTTCCCAGCGCGAATTTCACCAATTCTTAATTGAAAAATTCGTAATTCGACATTTCATTCTACTTATTGGGCGAAAGTGGCCTTGGGATGACCATTAATTCTGTCTGACGGCCGTCTATGTACCAGACCTGTTCCCCGTCAAAGAAGGCATCTTCCTCCAGCATGATTCTAATTTCCTTATTCCATTCTTTGATAAAAACGGCGTTGTTCAATTCTATTGAATGTGCTGTGTTAGGATACAGTGGGTAGTCGCCTGAGCCTGGAACACCTCCTTGCTGATCCCAGAGTCCGATAGTGGGGCCGGCCGCATGTCCATGGTACCCGATCGGATGGGTGTAGATTGTTGGTTTCAATCCTTCAGCTTTTGCCTGATCGAGTGAGGCTTTCAGGATTTCATTCCCGTTTCTACCCGTTTGGAAATTGGAGGTAAAGAGGTCTTGCAGCTTGTTTCCAGAGGAAAAGGCCTTTATGAGATATTCCGGTGCTTCTGTTTCGCCTTGTTTCAACACGTAGGCATGTTGCTGAGTGTCTGTGTTCAGCCTTAGGTAGGTAATGCCAAAATCTACGTGCAGAAGGTCACCTGGCATAATGACTTGCTCGGCAGGACGGCTTGAAAAGGAGCGTAGGTGGTCGAAGGATTCCGGGTCTTGTCTTTGGATGGAGACCGATGGGTGAAACCAGGCCGTAAATCCTAGTTCCCTGATTCTGTCTCGATACCACCAGACTACATCGTCTGTGGTGGTCACTCCAGGCTGGATGACTTTTTCAGAGAATCCTTCGGCGATGATTTGATGAGCCATGCGCACGATATTCTGATAAACAACCATTTCATTTTCCGTGCGGGTTTCTAACCATCCGACAGCCAATTTTTCAGCATTTACTACCCTGGATTGGTATTTTTTGGGCAGTACGTCCATCAGCATGTCGTAGTGTGTGGCGGAAATACCGTCAGCCAATGCGAAGGTTTCGCTTTTGTTAATGCCAATTTTTTTAGGATCTTTTTGACTAATCAAATCTGCGAGGGCTTTCCACTGATCAGGCTCTTGCTCTTTGTCCCAAACTTTCTTAAAAGTTTTTCCAACATCGTAGCGTGCCATGGCCATGGTTTCAAGGGGTTTTCCGTTTCCAGGATCGAATATCACGAGTATGGTCGTTCTGCGTGCAGATTGCCAGGTGGCAGGAAGCATTGTCTTAATGACCGGATCTTCATTGTATTCACGTGCAATAATCACCCAGCAGTCAATGCCTGTTCTTTTCATTAGATCGGGAAGGACAGTGGCCACTCGCTCCTCGAGCCAAGAGTCGATGACCTCCGCTCGTTCTTTCATATTGAGTGTTTTTGGAAAGTAGGAATTTTGAGCCGTCAAATGCCCCGTGGCAACTAGCATCCCAATAATGATCACTTGATATTTCTTCATATTTATTTAGTCGATAGTCGATAGTCAATAGTCCCCAATCCCTAATCCCCAATCCCCAATCCCTAGTACCCAAATCTTTTAAGCTGCTTTTCATTTCGTCTCCAGTCTTTCTCCACTTTCACGAAAGTTTCAAGAAAGACTTTTTTTCCGAAGAAATCTTCCATGTCTTTTCGGGCATCTGTCCCTACTTTTTTTAGCGCAGCTCCTTTGTGGCCAATTAGAATTCCCTTTTGACTATTTCGCTCAATGAAGATTTCAGCCCTGATTCGAATAATGGTCTCTTCTTCCTTGAATTCTGATATCACCACTTCCGAGCTGTATGGAATTTCCTGATCGTAGTTGAGGAATATTTTTTCCCGGATGGTCTCTGATGCAAAAAACTTCTCCGGCTTATCGGTGATGGAATCTTCAGGAAAATACGCCGGATGGATAGGCAAAAGACTAACTATTCGATCCAGTAATTGAGGAATGTTAAAACCTTCTGTGGCTGAAATTGGCATGATTTCAAGCTCGGGATAGAGCCCTTTCCAGTAGACCACCTTGTCTTCTACTTGAGAGCCTTTGCGTTTATCTACTTTGTTCAGAAGGAAAATAATCGGCAAACCAGTCTTGACAGCCAGCTCAATCATTTCCGGAAATTCATTTTTGTCTTCAAGTGAGACTAAATACAAGATGAGGTCTGCGTCTTCTAAGGAGGCGTTCACATAATTCATCATTTGCTCTTGCAGCTTATATTTTGGGTCGATCATACCGGGCGTATCAGAATAGACGATTTGATACTTGTCCTCGGTAATAATCCCGAAAATACGATGACGGGTAGTTTGAGCCTTGGGACTTGTGATTGCCAGCTTGGTTCCGGTAAGAGCGTTCATGAGCGTAGACTTGCCCACATTGGGACGCCCCATAATTGTCACGAACCCTGCTCTAAAATCCTTCGTATCTTTCATGTTAACATGCTGATTTATTTCGGCAACATGGAATTCGCAATTTGATATCAGAGATTGGGTGATTCCGATATGAATAGTTTGCTCATTTCATCTAAACATAAAACTATGCGAATAATTATTGCTTTGCTAATGGCTTCTCTTTTCACAGGATTGAGTGCCCAATCGGACGAAGAGTTGATAAGACAAGAGGTAAGAAATTTTTCAGCCAATCTGATGGCAGGAGAGAAGGAAAAGGTTGTGGCAGCCTACACTTCGGACGCGAAGATATTCCCCAATAATACGGACATCCTTTCGGGTGATGATTTGAAGGAATACTGGAATCCCGCGACTCCTGGGAATTGGAAAACGACATATCATAAAGTGACGCCTGTTGAAATAAAGCTAATGGGGGATGAGGCTTATGACTATGGCTATTATGAAGGAAGCTCTAGCAACGGTGATCAAACCTCCAATTGGAAAGGAAAATATGTGATCATTTGGAGGAAGGAGAACGGCAGGTGGAAGATCTATCTGGATATTTGGAACAACATCAAAGAATAAGTCATGTTCGACTTGTAATTCTACTGAAAGGGTATAATTTTGCACCCATATCGCGGGGTGGAGCAGTTGGTAGCTCGTCGGGCTCATAACCCGAAGGT
>CAYORY010000040.1:0-13756 GCA_964406435.1 uncultured Roseivirgaceae bacterium
GTGGCGGATGCTCAGGCTTGATGTACGATTTGGGTTTTGATGAAAACATCGATCCGGCGGATCAGGTCTTTGAAGACAAAGGTGTGAAAATCCTTGTGGACAAAAAGAGCCTGCTCTACTTGCTCGGCACCACACTCGACTTCTCAGATGGCCTAAACGGCAAAGGCTTCCAATTCGTAAACCCAAATGCCACAAGAACCTGTGGTTGCGGGGAGAGTTTTTCGGTTTAATATCCAAATCCTTTAACTTGTTTACATGAGGTTCTTAGCTCTATTTTTAATAGTTCTGATTTCATGTGAGGAGAAAAAGCAGCGTGTAATTGCGACTCTCAATCTTAAAAATTGGGAAGACCAGATGGAGGTCATTGGACCTTTGGATTCTTCAGAAATTACTAGCGTTGTAAAAGCCCGACTAGAGCATACTTGGGACATTGATATGGCGGAAATTAAAGCGGCATTTCCAGAATCCTATATCCACAATCTTAACTTGTCCTCAAAGAGAAACAAGTACATCAGGGATTACTTAAAGAGTCATGAATTTTATTGGGTTGCTACTGGAATAACTGGTAAAAAAGAGAAATTTATTTTGGTTGAAACTGTGTTCGATTCTTCTTTTTTTGGCTTTGAAAAGGCAAGAGATTTAGAATTGTACCATTTAAATGATTCCCAAGATGAGCTTGGTAAAGCTATTCTTATCGGAAAATATGTGTACATCATACTTATAACATCTTATGAGGAAAATACGGTTGTAGAATTTCTAGAAGACGGAGGTCTGATTTCAAAAGGGTCTTCTTTTCATTGCTCGGATATCATTGATGAAGATGGTATGACATGCTATAATTACCAGATCATTGTGAGATATGAAGACAATGAGGGAACTCTAGTGGAGGCATCTAGAGATACAATACGTGATGAAAAGCTGCGATAGTTGACCATTAAATAATTCTTTCCCCATCCATCTTCACTTTCCCATCTTCGATAAGCATCCTTACTGTTTGAAGATTACCATAAACCAGTCATCCCGCAGGGATCTTTGCAACGCATGACTTTTAATGATCAAAGATTCCTCCGCTGCGCTGCGGAATGACTTTCAGGGTGAAGACTTTCTTTAATTTTGGTCAACCCCGCAGGGATCTTTGCTTAGCTTGGCAATAATCTCTCCCCATCCATCTTCACTTTCCCGTCTTCGATGAGCATTCTTACGGCTTGCAAGAGCAAATCTGATTTGAAACCTTTAATGGACGTGTAAAGCTCAGGAAGTGTAGAAGCGCCATTCTTGATTTCAGCTAACACCTTGTCCAAAGGCACGTCCTCACGATTCTTCTTTCTCCCGAGACAGTAGTCACAAACTCCACAGTTTTCTTCGGTAAGCTCATCGAAGTAGGCTTGGAGCATTCGGGTTCGGCACTGAGTTTTGCTTTCAAGGTAGTCTGCCATAGCACGCGCTTTAGCGATAGCATTTTTCTTTCTCTCTTTGATGAAATTGCTGTCAATCGGCAGGTCGGCAGGAATCATCCGAGGAACCAAAAAGGTAATTTGAGGCTGATCATTGGCTGGTTTATAATCCAGCACCTCCTGATCTGACAAGTACTTCAATTGATCTTTGACCAATGAAGCACTGGACTTCAGCAGCTTGGCAATGTCCGCCTCTTTGACCGTGAGATAATTCTGAAAGATTTCGCCACCATACAGTCTCAGAATAGATTTTAGTAAAGGATCGAATTTGGCATTGGCCACCTCGTATTTGTAAATCTCCTCTTTGGTGCTGTTGATGTGCACCTTAGATAACTCCAGAACGCCATCTGACAATTGCACGATTCCTAATTCTTCTAAATGCCGTAGCGCCTTGAGGACTTCCAGTGGCTTCAAGTCAAAAGACTGAGAGAAATCCATCATATCAAACTCCAGACTCTCAAAACCATGACTCCCCACCGCCATTTTGAAATAATTGGCAAGTGATTGATACACCTGCTGGATGAATTGCTTGCTCACCTCTCTATTCTCCGCTCGTTCCATCAGGTCTAGCACATCTCTCCGATGGAAGAGACAAACCGCAAATGCCACCTTCTCGTCTCTTCCCGCTCTTCCCGCTTCCTGATAGTACGCTTCCAACGAATCAGGCACGTCCATGTGGATGACCGTGCGCACATCCGGCTTGTCGATTCCCATGCCAAAGGCGTTGGTGGAGACGATGACCCGAATCTGATTATTGATCCACTGATCTTGTTTCTTCATCCGATCAACAGCGCTAAGGCCCGCATGATAGTGGTCAGCCGAAATTCGATGCGACTTCAAGAATCCGGCAATTTCTTGCGTTCGCTTTCGAGTGCGGGCATACACGATACTTGTGCCGCCAACTTTGTTCAGGATTTCGAGGAGTTTTTGTTCTTTGTTTTCGAGATTAAAAGCAGAGTATGAGAGGTTCTTCCGCGCAAAACTTTTTTGAAAAACGCTCGCATTCTTCATCTCCAGTTTGGCGATGATATCTTCTTTGACCTCCCTTGTGGCGGTGGCCGTGAGAGCAATCAGCTTTGCTTCTGGAATCAACTCTTTGACTTTGGCAATTTCCAGATAGGAAGGCCTGAAATCATAACCCCACTGCGAAATACAATGTGCTTCATCAATAGCCAGAAGTGAGACGTTCATTCTGGTCACTCGCTCCAAAAAAATGGTCGTCTTTAATCGTTCAGGTGATAAATAGAGAAATTTGGTCTCGCCATAAATACAGTTGTCCAGCGTAATGTCGATTTCCTTTCGGGTCATTCCTGAGAAAATGGCTTTAGCTGAAATGCCTCGTTTTTGAAGCTGCGAAACTTGATCTTTCATCAGCGCAATGAGTGGCGTGACTACAATGCATAAGCCGTCCATGCACAAAGCGGGAACCTGAAAGCAAATGGATTTGCCACCGCCAGTAGGCAAAAGAGCCAACGTATCTTTCCCTTCCAGAACTGATTGGATCACTTCGTCCTGCTTTTCTCTGAAGGCTGAATAACCCCAATACTGACTTAAAACCTCATGTGGATTCACTTAGGAAAACTAACACAATTTGTCAGGTAAATTCCAACAATATGGATTCCTGAAATTAATTGAAACCACCCATCAGGCGTACAGCAATGGCGGAGAGTATGGTGAGAATGAAAATCGAAACTAAAATGGTGTTCTGAATTCTTTTCTTTCTTCTTGCTTGCTTTCTGATTTTTTCTTTGAATTCAGCAAGTTCTTTAGGAGAAATCTCTTTGAACTTGAGCCTGAGATCTGCTCTAAATTTCACAGTATTTCTTCTCTTGTACTTTTCTGTGGCATTACCAAGCATTTCTCTGTTTTGACGCAGAGTCTTGTTCATGTGATTCATCATGCCAGCACCACTCATATTTGTATACTTTGCTACTATTATATAACTGTATGAACCGTGCTAAGGTTTGATCTTTATTCTCCTTCGTACTTTTTCTTCACATCATCTGGCACCTCACAGTCTGCTCTTCGGCGGGTATCCACCAAGTGGAAAATTTTCCACTGGCCTTCAGCATTCACTAAGTGGAAAGCATCCACTCCGCAATGCGAAAATTTATCATTCACGTAGAAAGCATAGTCCACCCAAACCGATGCTAGTGGCCCATCTATTTCCACTTTTTCATTCCAAATGGGCTCATTCCAAACGTCAGTCTTCTCGCTCCCAACTGCATCTTTGAATTTCTGAAATTCTCCAATTCGGAACTGTGTCTCGCCTTTTTGATTGTTGAAGACGGTGTATGTAGTTGGACTTTCAACAAAGGCACCTTTCAGCAAAGTGCTGTCGCTTGTTCGCATGGCTTCAAACACTTGATTGACGACTTTCATTACCTCGTCTTTTGCATCATTTTGAGAGAAAACAGAAAGGAACAGAAAACTTAGAAGGAGGGTAAAACAGCTTCGCATAATTTTGAGTTTGGATGGATGAATTAGTCATAGTTAAGGAAAGTTTTGCACTAGCCAAACGAGATTTAGGACTAGAGGGAGAATTCGACTTTTCTTCTATGGAAGATGTAGATGAGCGGCTCCTGGCTTTTTTGGAAAAACAAATTTCCAGACTTCTAGATCGAGATTTTGCCAGATTGCTGAATGCTCTTTACAGAATTGACATTCCTGAGCATAAGGTCAAAGTGCTGATGGCGAATCCGACAGAAAACTTATCCAGATTGATTGCAGAGGCTGTCCTCGAACGGGAAAAACAGAAGGCAATTACCCGGGCACAGTATCGCCAGCCTTGATGAGTTCACTCACCCGATTCACCATGTTTTTGGAGCCGATAATGAATGGCGTTCGTTGATGAAAAGAAGTAGGCTCTATTTCTAAAATGCGCCCACCTTCATAAATGGCCGCCCCTCCGGATTGCTCGGCGATCAGGGCTAAGGCATTGCATTCGTAGAGTAGTCTTAGTTTTCCTTCCGGTGCTGTGTCAGTAGCGGGATAGAGATAGATTCCACCCTTAAGCATGTTTCTATGGAAGTCTGCCACAAGTGAACCGATGTACCTTGCCATCAGTCTCTGTTCTCGGCATTCCTCAATGTAGTCTCGGATCGGCTGGCCGAATGCATAGTGATTTCCTTCGTTTACAGAGTAGATTCTTCCGTCTTTGGGACATTTCATTTGAGAATGCGAGAGGACGAATTCGCCTAATGATGGTTCCAGAGTGAAGCCGTGAACGCCATGCCCAGTAGTGTACACGAGCATAGTAGATGAGCCATAGAGAATGTAGCCTGCCGCCACCTGAGCAGTTCCTGGTTGTAAAATATCTTCTTCTTGTACGGGACCTCCTACTGGAGAAATCCTTCTATAAATACTGAAAATGGTACCTATCGAAACATTCACATCAATGTTTGAAGAGCCGTCCAAAGGATCCATGCAAACCACGTATCGGCAATCAGGATTCAGGTGAACAATTTCTTGCTCTTCTTCCGAGACGATCGCGCACGTCATCCCACCGTTTTTAAGGGCTCGTGTAAATCGAATATTCGCGATCACATCTAGCTTTTGCTGATCTTCTCCCTGAACGTTCTTCGCGCCGAATCCCCCAGAAATATCGAGAAGTCCGCTCTTATTTACCTCACGATTTATGATTTTACCCGCAATGGCAATGTCTCTCAAGAGTTGAGACAATTCGCCAGTGGCAAAGGGAAATTCATCTTCGTTTTTTTTGATAAAACGATCCAGTGTGGTACCGATCGGCATTCCTAAGTTAGTTTTGCTCATTCTTAAAGACGTTCGAATAGATAACGACCCAAAATTAGCTATTTAAAACGATTTAAATCATCAGAAATGCACGTTTTCAAATTTGGAGGGGCATCAGTTAAGGATGCAAATGCGGTAAGAAATCTTAGGGATATACTAAAGAAATTCCAAAATGGACCTTTGGTAGTGGTCATTTCGGCCATGGACAAGACCACAAACAAGTTAGAAGAGCTTGTGAAGGTAGGAATGGAAGGTACATCAGGTGATGAGCTCATTGCTGAACTCAAGGATTTTCATGCGGAAGTAGCGCAGGATTTATTAGGTCGGCCTTGTCTGCAGGCAAATGATTTAATTGACGAATTAGCCAGTGAGTCTGAGGCCATCAAAGGCTTGTCATGGGTGCGAGCCTATGATCGAATCGTGCCTTTCGGTGAGCTACTATCGACTTCTATTATTGCTGATTTCCTTTCACAGGAAATACCCAATCAGTGGGTGGATGCTCGGGAAGTGGTGACGACCGACGAGTTCTTCACGGAAGCAAACATCAAGTGGGAGATTACTGAGCAAAAGGCGAAGGAGCAACTACTTCCCATTGTCAATTCCAAGCTCGTGGTGACTCAAGGATTTATTGGACGAACCGTAAATGGAGATACCACGACCCTCGGACGAGAGGGATCGGATTTCACAGGCGCCATACTGGCAAGTTGTTTGGATGCGGAGAGTTTCACCGTGTGGAAGGATGTGCCGGGTATTTTGAATGCCGATCCTAAACTGAAGGAAAACGCGGAGCAGTTTGATCAGATTTCCTACCGAGAAGCTACGGAGATGACGTACTATGGAGCCAAGGTAATTCACCCAAAAACCCTGAAACCTCTTGCCCAGAAGCACATTCCACTCATCGTTCGGTCGTTCATTTATCACGACAAGAAGGGAACGCAAATCGGCGACCAGCAGTCAAATCAAATTATACCGACGTTCATTTTTAAGGAAAATCAGCTGCTCATCACTGCTGAAGTGAAGGATCACAGTTTCATGGACGAAAAGCGTTTGGCAGTGATCCTAAGTGAACTGGACAAACTGAATGTGAAAATCAATTTGATGCAAAATTCCGCCCTGACATTTTCATTTTGCATGGATAACAAGGAGCATAAACTGGAACCCATTATTTCTGCTTTGTCGGAGCAGTTCAACGTGTCTTACAATCGACCACTGAAGTTGACTACTGTGAAAAATTATACGGATGAGGCTCTGGCCGAATTGCCAAAGCCAAGTGAAGAAATGTTGATTCAGAAGACCCGGCTAACGTACCAGATACTTTACAGATAGGCTAAGTTAGTAATCGCTAAAGCCGCTGATTAGTCTAGCGTGAGTGCGGTATACGCGCGAAAACTGGTTTCAAAATTTCTCGAGGATACTATTGACTCTAATTCCGAACTCACGTTAGATTATGCTTTTCTATGATGTATCGGAGCATCTCATCGACTGACCGATCGAGAATTTGGAACACATTTTCAAATCCTTCTGCCCCGCCATAGTAAGGGTCGGGAACGTCAGCTTCTGGATTTTGTAAATCGAAGTGTCGCATCAAAAAAAGATTGCTGGGTTTTTCACCCAGTTCTGCGACCATGTTTTGATAATTCGACTGATCCATCGCTATCAGGTAATCGAATTGGGAGGAAAGCGATCGAGTGAATTGCTGCCCCCTGTGATGAATGGGGATGCCGTGATCACTTGCGGATTGTACCGACCGAGGATCGGGTGGCTCTCCGATGTGGTAATTGGCCGTGCCGGCTGAGTCGCATTGAATTTTATTTGTCAGCCCAAGTTCCTTGATTTTATGTGCGCAAATAGCTTCGCCAAGGGGTGATCGGCAGATGTTTCCCAGACAAACAAAAATTATTTTAATCATTTCCTAATATGGGGGTTACTTTTCTACCGCTAGAGGTATATACCCACAGCATAACACAAAATTTATTCATACACCTGTTTGATTAAAAGAAAAGCCCGCCAATTGGTGGGCTTTTCTTTTTTGATATGGTTTTGACAATCAATATCGGTAGTACTCAGGCTTGAACGGCCCTTTTGGTTCCACTCCTATATAGGCAGCCTGCTCGGCAGACAATTCCTCCAAATCAACTCCGATTTTGGCGAGGTGCAGATGAGCTACTTTTTCGTCTAGGTGTTTAGGTAGCATGTACACCTGATTCTCATATGCATCGGCGTTCGTCCAAAGCTCAATTTGCGCAAGCGTTTGATTCGTGAATGAATTGGACATTACGAAAGATGGGTGACCCGTAGCACAGCCAAGATTCACCAATCGGCCTTCTGCCAGCACGATGATGTCATTTCCTTTCACATTATAAAGGTCGACCTGCGGCTTGATCTCCACTTTGGTGTTGCCATAATGCTTGTTTAGCCAAGCCATGTCTATTTCATTATCGAAGTGGCCGATGTTACATACGATCGTCTTGTCTCTCATCAGTTCGAAGTGCTCACCGGTGATGATGTCTTTGTTTCCAGTGGCCGTCACTACTATGTCCGCTCTTGGCACTGCATCCACCATTTTGCGAACTTCAAAACCATCCATTGCCGCCTGAAGGGCACATATTGGATCTATTTCGGTAACGATCACTCGCACACCTGCGCCTCTAAGTGAAGCAGCCGATCCTTTCCCCACATCACCATATCCGCCTACCACAGCTACTTTTCCGGCCAGCATTATGTCGGTTGCTCTTCTGATCGCATCGACCAATGATTCCTTGCAACCATACTTATTGTCGAATTTCGACTTGGTCACAGAGTCATTGATGTTGATAGCGGGCATAGGCAGAGTGCCTTTCTTCATCCTTTCGTACAGTCTGTGCACTCCAGTAGTGGTCTCTTCAGAAAGGCCTTTGATGCCGGCAGCAAGCTCAGGGTACCTGTCCAGCACCATATTGGTCAGGTCTCCACCATCATCAAGTATCATGTTGAGCGGTTTTCCATCCTCAAAGGCAAACAACGTTTGCTCTATGCACCAATCAAACTCTTCTTCGTTCATCCCTTTCCAGGCATAAACCGGTATTCCTGCCGCCGCAATGGCAGCCGCTGCGTGATCTTGAGTAGAGAAGATATTGCATGAAGACCATGTCACCTCGGCTCCAAGTTCTATCAATGTTTCTATTAAAACGGCTGTTTGGATCGTCATGTGTAGACATCCAGCTATGCGTGCACCAGCCAGTGGCTTAGCTGTGCCATACTCTTCGCGTAGGGCCATCAGCCCAGGCATTTCAGCTTCAGCCAATCGTATTTCTTTTCTTCCCCAGTCGGCCAGGGAAATGTCTCTTACTTTAAAACCTACTTTTTCTTCAATCATTATTTTTTGTTTTGGGAGTGCAAATTTAAGTGATCTAACATTAAATCTTTTGGGTGGGTTCGCTATTCATTGCTTTTTCAAACTGCGCTGACTGGCTGGAATGCAGCAGAGTAAAATCATTCCCTAAATTGTCCTTATAGGGCAGTTTGTCCACCGGTACGGCGCTGAGATTTTCACCTTGGGCATAGATGACATAGTCAATCTCTTCAAGTAGCGTATTTATCTCCTCGAATCTTCGTTGATTAGGGTTCATTTCACAAAATACCATTGGCCTCTGCGATTTTAATGTTTGCTTCAGTCCGTTCAATACCTCATATTCAAAACCCTCCACATCTATTTTCACAAGAGCCAAATCATCAATGGCTTCCTGTGCCACAAAGTCATCACCCACAATAGTGTAAATGGAAATACGATAATTGATTTGCTTTCTGGAAACCAGTGACCCTGATGCATCATCCCAGGTTTTTGCCATTAAAGTCAGTATCTCATTTTTTTCATTAAGTCCAAAAGGAAGGATGCGGTGATTGGCCAGAGATTTGTTTTTGCTGATCAGGTTGTTTAGGTAGAAAACGCAACCGGGATTGGGCTCAAAACCTATGTATTTTGCATGTGGAATATTCTCGCTAAAATCAAGAAGTGATTGTCCCACATTAGCGCCGACATCAAAGACGGTAATAGCCTTGGAAGAGCCGAGGGTAGAAAAAACGCGTCTTCTCCAATGATCCTCGCGCAGGAAAAGCCACCTTCCCATGCCATGTATCAACGGGATAGAGTACTTCCGACCGTTCCTTTTCAGTTGGGCACTTTTGAGTCCCATTTTAGAAAGGCCTACAAGGATTTCTCTTCGGAGTTTTTGAATAAGCAGCATTTAGTGGACAAATGAAATTTCCTTGAGCTTATAAGTGTTCAAGTTGCCAGCTAAATTAACCACTAATTCGCCAGTCGGAGATACCCCCACAATGCATGCGCTCACCTCTTCGGCATTTATCCGAAATACATGCTCTTCACCTTTCCAGCGTAGGACTGAATTATATGTATCCCACAAGTCATGATCTGGATCTTTCAAATGATGGAGAAATTTTTCCATTGAAAGCAGAATCTTTTCAAGTATCACTGATCGATCCCAGTCTTTACCGGTTTCGATCTTCAGGGAAGTGGCGGTTGGAAAGCGGAAATGACTTTGATTTACATTAAGCCCAATGCCACAGAATACCTGATCAATGTGACCTTGTGCTATGGAGGTCTCGATTAAAATTCCGCACACTTTCCGTTCATTGCAGTAAATGTCGTTGGGCCACTTGATCTCTACTTTTCGATCAGGCACTAATTCCTGAAGCACCTTTTGGATGGCCAGAGAAGAAACGATGGTCAGTTCGAACTGGTCTGCAGGAAGCAGTTGTTTGGGTCTGAGATAAAGACTGAAAAGCAGATTTTTTCCAGGCTCACTCACCCAGGCGTTTCCCTGCTGCCCGCGTCCCTTCTCTTGGAAGTCGGTCCATATGACAGACCCCTCAGGAAAATGTGCAGACTTGCTAAACCTCTTCACTTCCTCGTTCGTGGAGTGACATTGTGGCAGAAATATGAGGTTTTTACCAAGAAATAAGGTTTTGGCAAAGATTTTATGCACGGTTAAATTCTGTACTTTTGAGCAAATTTTAAAACAAACGCAGAGCGCATGCAAAAGACCACCGAGAAGGTGACTTCTACAAAACTAAGTGAATTGGTTGTGCAGGGAATGCTGGAAAAAAAAGCAGAAGATGTGGTCGTCATGGATTTGCGCGAAATCAAAAACTCTGTGGCAGATTATTTCGTGTTATGCTCCGGAAATTCGGATACCCAAATTGATGCAATTGCGGATTCTGTAGAGGATGAAGTGCACAAAAATGTCAAACAAAAACCATGGAAACGTGAGGGTCGTGAAGGAAAAGAGTGGATTTTGATTGACTATGTAGATGTAGTCGTTCATGTTTTCAATAAAGAAAAAAGAGCGTTCTATGGATTGGAAGAATTGTGGGGCGATGCGAAAGTGCAGAGACTAAATGAAGTGAACTAAAAAATGGCTGTAGCGTTATCGCATAGCACTTAATTATGGCAGAAAATAAAAATCAGAATAGCCCGAAATTGCCAAGCAAACCCAATAAGCCTAACTATCAGGTATGGATAGTGGCGGCCGTGGTGGCAGTAGTGGTGGGCATTACATTCTTCTCAAAATCTGGTTCGGCAGTGACCATCGGTTACAATCGTTTCGAACAGATGCTCCTGAGCAATGACGTGGAGAGAGTGGTCTTAATCAAAAATCGCGATGTGGTGGAGGTCACGCTGAAAAATGAGGCACTCACCAATGCTAAATACGCCAAGGAGTTGGAGAATAGAGGGCCACTGAGTATGCCAGGAGGCCCGCATTACAAGTTCAAAATTGCCAGTCCTGAAAACTTTGATGATGATTTCGACAAGGCGGTGGCTACCATGCCTCAGGAAAATCGAATTGGATATGAAATTGAGGAGCGATCAGATTTTACTTCACTCTTTTTCAACTTTGGTTTCATCATACTCATGGTCTTCTTATTCTGGATGCTAATGAGAAGAATGTCCGGTGGTGGTGGGCCAGGCGGACAGCTATTCAACATCGGAAAATCTAAAGCAGCCCTCTTCGATGCAGACAACAAAGTGAAAATCACTTTCTCCGATGTAGCTGGCTTGGAGGAAGCCAAAGAGGAGGTGAAGGAAATAGTTGAGTTCTTAAAAACGCCCGAGAAATTCACCGAATTAGGAGGTAAAATACCCAAAGGCGCATTGCTAGTGGGCCCTCCCGGCACAGGTAAAACACTTCTCGCTAAAGCAGTGGCTGGAGAAGCTGAGGTGCCTTTCTTCACTCTTTCTGGTTCTGATTTCGTGGAAATGTTCGTGGGCGTAGGAGCCGCACGGGTGCGTGATTTGTTCAAGCAAGCAAAGGAAAAAGCCCCCTGTATTGTCTTCATCGATGAGATAGACGCTATTGGACGCTCAAGAGGCAAAGGCCAAATGCCCGGTTCCAATGATGAACGAGAGAATACTTTGAATTCATTATTGGTAGAAATGGATGGATTCTCTACCGATGCAGGGGTAATCATTTTGGCGGCTACCAACAGGCCTGATGTCTTAGATACAGCCCTTTTGAGACCGGGTCGATTCGATCGTCAGATTAGCATCGACAAACCGGATTTGAATGGTAGAGAGGCCATTTTCAAAGTACACTTGCAACCATTGAAGAAGGCAGATGATGTAGATCCAAAGAAATTGTCAGCGCAGACGCCTGGTTTTGCAGGAGCAGAAATTGCCAACGTATGTAACGAAGCGGCTCTAATCGCTGCTCGCAAAAACAAGAAGGCGGTGGACATGAAGGATTTTCAAGATGCGGTAGATAGAGTGATTGGTGGACTTGAAAAGAAAAATAAGCTGATCTCGCCGGATGAGAAAAAAATTGTAGCCTTCCATGAAGCAGGACATGCGGTAGCTGGCTGGTTCTTGGAGCACGCAGATCCTTTGGTGAAAGTGAGCATTGTGCCAAGAGGCGTTGCGGCGCTGGGTTACGCGCAGTATTTGCCCAAGGAGCAATTCTTATATCAAACAGAGCAACTCATAGATGAAATGTGCATGGCGTTGGGAGGCAGAGCGGCGGAGGACATTATTTTCGGAAAAATATCCACAGGTGCATTGAGTGATCTGGAGCGAATCACGAAGCTTGCATACAGCATAGTTACCATCTATGGAATGAATGACAAGATCGGCAATGTGTCGTTTTACGATTCTAAGCAATCTGACTACAGTTTCACCAAGCCCTATTCTGATGCCACTGCTCAGTTGATAGATCAGGAGGTGAAGGCGTTGATTGATGGTGCGTACAAAAGGACGAAGGATCTTTTGGAATCCAAACGAGAGGAGTTAAATATCCTCGCCAATGAGTTGCTCGATAAGGAAATCATCTTCCAACAAGACCTAGAGCGACTGATCGGAAAGCGACCATTCGATGAGCCCACTTCCTACCAAGCAGCCACCAATGGGAACGGCCAGGCCAAGATGGAAGAAAAGGAAGAGGAGGCAAAAGCCAATGACCCCATTGAGGAAATCAAAAGTGCAGTGAAAACGGAGGTGGAAGAAGAGGACAAGACCATCGAAAAGGAAGCGTAGAAATGGCTTTTGAGCCTGAAGTCATTGCTACTTTTAAGCATCTTGAGAAGGGCAAGAGCTTGTACTTTGCGAGTGATTTTCACCTAGGTGCCCCATCGGCCGAATCAAGCAATCTTCGTGAAAGAAAGATTATTGAGTGGTTTGATCATATCCGGCCTGATGCAGCCGCCATTTTCCTTGTAGGAGACATTTTCGATTTTTGGTTTGAGTATAAAAAAGTGATTCCGAAAGGATTTATAAGGTTTCAGTCCAAGCTACTGGAGCTAAGAGATGCAGGCATTCCGATCTTTTTTTTCACGGGCAATCACGATGCATGGTTCTTCGATTATTTCCCAAAGGAATTTGGCATACCGGTCTTCAGAAAGCCCGTGGTGCTCGAAGTGGGAGTGCAAAGACTATATGTGGGGCACGGAGATGGGCTCGGACCCGGAGATGGTTTTTACAAAATATTGAAGAAGATATTCAATGGGAAATTCCCCCAGTTCCTCTTCAAATGGATTCATCCCGATCTTGGAGTGGCGCTAGCGCACCGCTGGTCGAACAATAGTCGACTTTCCGGCTCAGCGGAAGACTTTGGATTCCAATCCAAAGAAAAGGAATGGCTCTGGCAGTACGCCAAAGAAGTGGAGTCAATAGCGCATCACGACTACTACATATTCGGCCACAGGCACATTCCACTCGAACTTCAGGTGTCAGACGACTCCACCTACGTAAATTTGGGAGAGTGGGTATCGAACTACACTTACGCCAGATATGACGGTCAGAAAACTCAGCTTCTTACTTTTACTTCTTAGCCTGCAGTCTGCTGCCCAAAACTGGAAGTTTGTTTCCAGAGTGGATTTGGGGCAGGAGGTGACTGCCGCAGATGTTGGCACACTTGGCAAAGTTTACTTTGGGACCGAGAGGGGAAATGTTTTCAGTTTGATGCCGGATGGAGCAAAGGACACTGACTACTCGTCCTCCATTTTTCAGCCCGTTACTAGCTAGGACGCCTGCAATACATTGCTAGTATATCTTTTCAATAATA
>CAYORY010000041.1:0-13435 GCA_964406435.1 uncultured Roseivirgaceae bacterium
GGTTCATGTACGATTTGCCCACATACCCGCCTTCAAAGAAAATATTGATGGGGCCTGGAAGAAGAACCAACTCGCCCCAGTTCTTTGCCTTAGCTACTAAGAATACTCTGTTTCTGAGCTTAGGCACTGCTTGATATTCATAGTCCGCCTCCACTTCTTGTGAGCGGATAGTGACCGTCAGTGGCTTCTCGCCTGATGCAAGCGAATATGGCCTCTCCACTGCGTAGTTGGTGTACATGGTCTTCGTCTCGGAGGCTACCGCAATGTCATCGATCACAACCTCCTCCAGGTACTCAGCGTCAGCCATCGGGGCGGACTGGCGCATGTCATTTGATTGCATTTGATAAGTCGCCCCCACCGCTCCCTTTTTCAGCATGTTTTGGTTGTAGAAATTGAAATCCAAATACTGAGGGTTCAATTCAGGCTTGATTATACCTGCAATAGGATTTCCTGTAGAGAGAGTCAACTTCACATCTTTCCAATTCTCACCAGTGTTTTGGGTAATAATCGCTTTGTAATTCAGTTCTAGTGGTTCATCAACATCCGCCGAGCGAACATCATACTCTGCTCTCCAGCCAGCTGACGAAACCATGTAGATAATTTCAAGATTAGCTCTCGTGGCAGCCTTAGCATCCACATTCACTACAATTTCACCAGAGTTTCTTCTAAACTGAGACGTGCGATCATTATAGTGCGCCATGAGTTTCCTCAATTCTTCATTTTTGGATTGGACGTTATTTTGAATATCCAGCATCTCATTCGAAATAGCCCCGATTCTGGTTCGATAATACGTGGATATTGACTTTAAATCTTCCAGACTCAGATTCTCCTGATTTCCTCCAATTCGCTGATTTGCCTGCAATAGCTGCCTTTCAGATTCAAGCGCATTTATGCCATTGCTAAGTTTCTTAATCTCCAAACCGAGCGCCTCCATCTGATCCTTTATCTTCTTAAGATCAGCGGGCAGTTCATTCTCATTGAGGAAATTTTGACGAAAGCTAATGCCCAAAATGGTCAAGTTACCCGTACCACGAACCTGAATATTGTTCGGATCTACTTGCGTAGAAATGCCGGAAAAAACCAATTCTTGTTCACCGAAAGTGAGTTCCAGACTCGCCATTCTGGTGACCTCAGCACGTGTCTGATAAACAGTGACAGATTTGACCTTGGAGGGTTGACTATTACTTAAAAGTGTGAAAGGAACAACAAGGGTTAAAATCAGGATTAGCTTTTTCATTTGTGTGTATTTTGGGAGTAAGATTCAAAAAACATCGAATTCCATAAAAAATTTTTGAAAACATTAACAAGTTAATCGGATAGTCACCCTTCGACAAGCTCAGGGTTACACTCCTCTCGACAATCTCAAGTTACACTCATCAAAAAGCTGATGACCGGGCTTCAGTTAGCTTAGGTGATAAAACGCGTGGGACTACTATGGAAACTCGGCTAAATTTGCCGCTCTAAACACCCCTCAATGATTGTATCAGAAGAAAGACTTTTTCAGTTTACAAAATCCATCCTGATGGGCATGGGCTGCCCTGAAGATGAGGCGCATCTCGGCGCAGATGTACTACTCAGTGCTGACCTCAGGGGCGTGGATTCGCATGGAGTGGCTCGGCTTTCGGGGTATGTTCGTCTTTATGAAAAAGGTCGCCTGAATCCGACTCCCAATATCAAGGTGGTACATGAAACCCCTAGCACTGCCGTGGTAGACGGAGACGCAGGGTTGGGGCTTGTTGTTGGCCCAAAAGCCATGGACATTGCGATAGAAAAAGCCCTGAACGTGGGAACAGGCTGGGTGGCTGTTCGCAACTCCAACCACTACGGGATTGCCGGCTATCATGCCATGAAAGCACTGGAAAAAGATTGCATCGGTTTTTCGTTTACCAATGCCAGTCCGCTGGTCTCTCCCACCTTTGGAAAGGAGAGATTACTGGGGACGAATCCAATTTGTGTGGCCATTCCGGCTAACAAGCAGCCGCCGTTCGTTTTGGATATGGCCACTACCACGGCGGCAAATGGAAAGCTGGAAGTGCTGCAAAGAAAAAACGAAGATGCGCCCATGGGCTGGTTGGCAGATGCCGATGGCAAAGTGATCACTGATTCGCATGGCCTGAAAAAAGGTGGATCAATGCTACCACTTGGTGGTGACAGGACGCACGGCTCACATAAAGGCTATGGACTTGGTGCTTTGGTTGATATCCTATCAGGTGTCTTATCCGGAGCAAATTATGGCCCTTGGGTGCCTCCCTTTGTTTCCTTCATTGACCCTCTGGAGGAAAAAGTGGGGGACGGTCTCGGGCATTTCTTCGGGGCTATGCGAATAGATGCCTTTCGTCCGGCAGCCGAGTTCAAATCACACATGGACAATTGGATTGAGCGATTCAGAAACTCGACTCCAATAGAGGGGCAAGAAAGAGTATTGATCCCGGGTGATCCAGAGCGCGAGATGACCGAAAAGAGAAAAAAAGAAGGCCTTCATTTGCTACCTGCGGTAGTGAAAGACCTTCAAAGTCTTGGGAAGCAATACGAGGTAGAACTTTAGAGTCCTGTCTGCTTTGATTTTGGTTGAGGTCCCGGAATGAATCCGGGACACATCAAAATCTTGGCGAAAAATATCGGGTGACTCTGTAGTCTAAAATGCCGTGGCGAGACGGGCAATTCTTAGAAGCCTACTGCTACACCGGCTCTTATGGATAGAGGACTGGCATACGGAGAAAATTCTGTTTCGTCATACAGCACATTGTAGAGTGCTAGTAGGAAAAATCCGGCATTTCGACCTAAGCTTTCTCTATAACCTCCGCCCAGCCACAGAGAGCTGTACGTATCTCTAAAGGTGTTAAAATCTCCACCTGAATCTATTGTCCCATCAGTATACTCAAAGCTCAAAATCTCATACTCCGCATGTGCAATGTACCTATCATCAAATACGTATCTGGTAAATGGGCCTCCACCATAGTTACTGAATGATAAGTCCAAATCGCTGTTACTCACATATTGGTAAGTAGTCTGCACTCCTGCAGAGAATTCATCAGTGATTTTATACCCCACGAGTGGGCTTGCGCTTATTGAGGTGTAGCCGGTACCTATAGAAAGCCCGAAACCCCCACCGAAGTAGAACTTATCACCTCCCCCGCCTCCTCTGTATTGAGCGGAAGCAATGGAGCAAACTCCAACCAGTACTGTCAAGATTACAATTTTTCTCATAGCTATGTGATTTAGTCAGTTTCTTCAACAATTATATACACGTCTTCACTATCCTTCTTCATCAAATATTTCTCTCGCGCCAGTTTTTCCAACTGCTCCTCATCCGTGAGCAGGGCTTCACGATCATTTTTCACTTCGAGAATTTTGTCTTCATAAAACTCTTTCGACTCCTCCAGCTCCTTTTTCTTGGTGGAAAGTTTGCTTTGCGTGAAGAGATCGTTGGAATCGAAAATAAGTAGCCACAGCAGGAAGATAACTCCTACTATGAAGTAGAAATTCTTAAACACCTTCGGCACCCTATCGAGGAAATTCATTTGGTTAAAGTTAGTTAGGGCGAAATGAAACAAAAAAAAATGTCATTTCGACTGAAAGGGAATTCTTACTCAGACAAGTAAGATTTCTCACATTCGCTCGAAATGACATTAGGTAAGCTTCAAATACTACTTCGAGGGATAAACGGCCACTTCGCCAAGTTCCTCCTCAATGCGTAAAAGTTGGTTGTATTTGGCCATTCTATCAGATCGTGAGCATGAACCCGTCTTGATCTGACCCGCGTTAGTAGCTACCGCAATATCAGCAATGGTGCTGTCCTCGGTTTCACCTGATCGGTGAGAAACTACAGCCGTCCAACCCGCCTTGTGGGCCATTTCGATAGCTGCAAGTGTTTCAGAAAGTGTTCCGATTTGATTCACTTTGATCAGGATAGAATTGGCAGATTTCTCTTTGATGGCTTTTGCAAGGAACTTAACATTTGTAACTAAAAGATCGTCACCTACAAGCTGACACTTATGTCCAATCTTGGCAGTAAGCTTTGCCCAACCTTCCCAATCATTTTCATCGCAACCATCCTCAATGCTATCAATTGGATAGTTCTCGACCAATGACGCCAAGTACTCCACTTGCTCATCGTTGGTTCTCACCTTTCCTGATTCACCTTCAAATTTGGTGTAATCGTATTTTCCATCAGAGTAGAATTCAGATGAAGCACAATCCAAAGCGATGGTTACTTCCTCGCCAGGCTTGTAGCCCGCTTTCTTAATGGCTTCCAAGACACTTTCAAGTGCTTCTTCGGTACCACCCGCAAAATTTGGAGCGAATCCTCCTTCATCCCCCACTGCCGTACTTAGTCCTTTGTCATGCAGGATTTTCTTGAGGTTGTGAAAAATCTCTGATCCCATACGCATGGCTTCTGTGAAGTTTGGCGCTCCAACTGGCCGAATCATGAATTCCTGAAAGGCAATAGGCGCATCTGAGTGAGATCCTCCATTGATGATGTTCATCATCGGCACAGGAAGCGTTTTTGCATTAGCTCCACCGATGTATCGGTACAAAGACTGACCGGTCTCCATTGCGGCTGCTTTTGCAACGGCCAGGGATACACCAAGAATGGCATTTGCGCCAAGCTTGGATTTGGTGTCGGTTCCGTCCAGTTCGATCATCGCTTTGTCGATCAAAGCTTGTTCGTCCACAGGGTAGCCCACTATCTCCGGAGCAATAATTTCATTTACATTTTCAACAGCTTTCAAAACGGCTTTGCCCATGTAGTGATTTCCACCGTCTCTTAATTCGACTGCCTCATGTTCGCCTGTAGATGCCCCTGACGGCACGGCTGCCCTCCCTATGAAACCATTGGTAGTCAGTACGTCAACCTCCACGGTTGGATTCCCCCTTGAATCAAAAATTTGTCTTGCGTGTATGCTCTCGATTACGCTCATTTTATTTGGTTGTTAAAAGTTCTACAAAGTCATCAAACAAGTAGCGGGAGTCGTGGGGACCCGGACTTGATTCGGGGTGATGTTGCACTGAAAAAGCAGGCCTGTTTTTAAGTCTTAGCCCTTCGACTGTGTTATCGTTGAGGTTTACATGTGTAAGTTCCGCCTCTTTGGATGCCTCTAATGATTCCATGCTCACGGCAAATCCGTGGTTCTGCGAGGTGATTTCACTGAGGCCTGTGTTTAAATTTTTTACCGGGCTGTTCAATCCTCGGTGGCCGTGGTGCATTTTATATGTTTCTACGCCAACCGCCCTTGCCAAAAGTTGATTGCCCAGGCAAATGCCGAACAAAGGTTTATTGGCATTAAGAATTTGTTTGACAGTTTCCACGGCATAATCCATGGCTGCAGGATCGCCTGGTCCATTAGAAAGGAAATACCCGTCCGGATTCCATTCCTCGATTTCCTTAAAAGTGGTTTGTGCAGGAAATACTTTTAAGTGACAATTTCTGTCGGTGAAATTTTTCAAAATTGAACGCTTCACCCCAAAATCGAGAACGGCCACCTTTTTACCCGTGTTTCCTTCGCCCAATTCGTACGGCTCCTTTGTGGTAACCACTGAGGAAAGTTCTAAAGAGGCCATATCTGGCACTTTGGCTAACTCAACCTTCAGCGCATTATCATCAAATATTTCAGATGAAATGATGGCATTCTGGGCACCTGCCTGTCGGATATGCCTTACCAGCTTGCGTGTATCTATGCCAGATATACCGACAGTATTGTGCTTTACCAAGTAGGCTTGGAGGTCTCCCTCCGCTTGGTGTCTGCTATGACCATTACTGAATTCGTTAACAACAAGGCCCTTTATAGATGTTTTGGATGATTCGTTTTCATTTTCATGCACCCCATAATTACCGATGTGTGAGGTCGTGTTGACAATGATTTGACCGAAATAAGAAGGATCTGTATAGATTTCCTGATAACCCGTCATGCCGGTGTTGAAGCAAATTTCGCCACCCGATGTTCCTTCTTTTCCGATAGAAAACCCTTCGAATTTAGAGCCGTCTTGCAGGAGTAGGACAGCTCGCTTTTTGGTTGGTAACTTCATCGGCGGCAAAAATAGGTCATCGATTTTAGACCATCCTAGAGTTATAAAAAAAAGGACTCATTTGAGTCCTTTAATACGTTTTCGATGAGTTGAATTTTTACTCCTTGATCACTTTTCCAGTTAAAATTTTATCTCCCATAGTGAATTCTACTATGTAAAGACCTCTTGGCAGAGTGTTTAAATCAATTAAGCCATTTACTGAATATCCATCTTTTCTGACAATATTCTCGATTACAGTTTGCCTACCGTCGATGGAATACACGCGCACGCGCACGTCTCCAAAGTAGTCATTGAGCATATTCATACTGAGCCTTCCCTTCACCGGATTGGGGTGAACTTTTACTCCGAATGATTCCATGTCATTTGCTCCAAGCGGATCATCGCCGGCATCATTCGTGATACTGATGCTCAAAATTTTAGAAAAGGTATTACCCTTGCTGTCCTCGGTTTGGATGCTAATCGTGTATGATGTTTTAGTTTCAAAATCAAATACTTCCGCAGAGAATACTTCATCATCCACTATTGAGAAACTAGAGTTATCCGAAGCTGTTGTTTCATCGAATGCATAATCATGCTCTGAATCATCAGGATCTGTCGTGGTTAATGTCCCAATGCTGGTACCTATGTCCTCATTCTCCATTATCGAGGAGTTAGAAATTGTGATATCGGTTGGTGGAGCACCGCTCTCAGAGATCAAGAAATTGTCCATTGCAAACCCTTGATCCACAATTTCTTCGTCCGACTTAAAAATAAACGCAAATTGGATTCCTGTACTTGATGCTAAAGATGTCAAAGAAGCACTTGCAGTAACATAGCTACCACTGGTAGTTCCCTGCCATGCATCGTGTCCAAAAACATTAGCATTACCCGGATACCAGTTTTCAAAATCACCTAGGTCAAAAAGTACCGTATATGCGCTCGTAGCATCCGACCGATATCCGAACACTACCCCATCCCAATCTTCTTCAATGCTGTAATTTATATCGAAGCTCACCGTTGGATTGGTCATACTTGAGAGATCGAAAAATGGACTTTCGAGATAAGCCGTGTGGCTGTCAGGATAATTTGCATTCAGGTCAGTGACCCACGCACGTGTGCCATCGGTGGTGCCATTCACATCAGATTTTGAAGGATTGCCCAACTCCCATATTCCATCGGCAGTCCAGCCGTGATTGTCATCCTCGAAGCTCTCGGCGTAGGGAAATGTATCCAAGACCTCAATTGATTCAATCGTTTTTTCGAAACTATCATTTCCTGAATTTCCATCATTCGCTACTGATACCTCTACTCTCACTACATATTCCCCTGGCATACTGAAATCAAAGCTTTGAGAAAAAGTGTATTCCACTGATTGCAAACTTGAAACTGACAGGTTCGCTGTTTCTGTCACCACGAAATTATCATTTACGAACAAGGACAGATCATAAGTGGATTGTGTAGCTGATCCTGAATTGAAGACAGTTGCTACTACATTTTCATTGCCGAGGACTCCAGCATTCGGCATCAAATTAGTTACCGTCAAATCCACCTCATTTACATTATTGATGGTGACATTTGAGCTGTACATGCCGTTGGCATGTGTGCCCACTACTATGTAACCATCCTCTCGTGAGGCAATGTGTTCAACTACCACATTTCCGATACCCGACTCGTCTTCCCTTGTCCAAACTGTAGAGGATCCATTTATAACATCGGTAGAATAAAGACCTGTGCTAGTCCCCACGAAATAGCGATCCCCATTCCCCACTATGGCCACCATTCTAGCCGAAGGACCACTTCCTGATCCATTTTCATTTTCCTCCAGATTTCCACTGACATGAGTCCAAGTGTCTCCGCCATCGTTGGTATGAAATACGGTCTGCACTTCATAATTTGAGAAACAAACCAAAATATCGTTAGCATCGAAAGGATTCACAGCGATACCTGAAACATAGGCCGATGGGAAATTGGATCCGGTAATTTCTTCAGAAAAAGCTGCTCCACCCGGATCAAATACCCTGAAAATCTCACCTAAATGTGTACCTACTAGTACCTGATTAAAATTAGTGACTCCAATCTCAGTAAATACTCCAGAGTTAGAGGTCGGGACAGTCTTCCAGCCGGTATTTGAGTTTCCGGAGCTAGCCTGGGTATTTACGAAAAATACATTATCTCCTGCCAAATAGAAAAGATCGTCATCCAGTGGATCCAGATAAAAGGGAGTAATGAAAAGGGAAGTTTGGTACCCTGACGCAGGTGTGAAATAAGCTGCTCCTAAAAACCCCGATCCATCGCTGTTAGCATCGGCATATTCAAAACGATAGATGTTTGCATTCTGAGAAGAAAGGTATCTTGTGGCACCATCCGAACTAAAGGCATTGTACGCCCCATCACCACCGTATTCGTCGGTCCAGGTGGCCGTGGGATTAGTAGAATTGGTGAACCATGTGCTGTTGTCTTGAAATCCCGACATAATCTGATTGCCTGGCCCTATCGAAATAGCGTAGGACTGGCTGGTGAGATAGCCATTGTTTAACCAATTCCACGAAACAGAATTTGCGGTGAAATCATTGGTTAATTGTACGCCTCCGTCATTTCCGGATAGGGCTTTTGTCCCTGACAAAAAGACAAAAGCATGCTGATCAGGGTGGTGGTTGGGATAAAGACCAAAATTATTATTTCCCGAAGTGTATCCTCCAATCCAATTGGGATTGTTTTGTACGGGTGTATTAATAGTGGTTGCAAAACCATCCGTTGATCGAAAAAGGTTCGTGCCTCCAATTACTACAAAATTTCCGTCTCCTGGTCGCACCTTGATAAATAAGTCATATCCGCCCTGTGAAGTGAAGTTACCTGTACTTCCACCAAGTGCCGGCAGGTTTGTCGAGCGATCAGTCCACGTATCAAACTCCTCATCGAATACCCAAAGCTGATGGGCCGAGCCTCTCTCTCCTATCATATACAGGAGATTGTCGTTTGAGGAAAGGGCTACTTCCAGTCTATCACCAGAGGCATGCACCATTCCCGAACCTGATGATATGTTCGTCCAGTCACCTGGATCACCTGTTGTCGATCTGAAGATACCTCCTACATCGGTAGAGGCGTAGATAGAGCCTGTAGATGAAATAACCACGTCACTCCACTGTGCAATAGAGCCATCCAAAACCTCAGACCATGAGTCACCGCCGTTCTGGGATCTGTAAATACCACCAACGTTAGCTACATATACTTCTCCATTAACTGGATTCACAGCGATCTCATGATTATAATCAAAATCATCAGAATCATCTTGTGGGGTATCGTCACTCGTCGAGGCTAACAGAGACCATGAATTTCCACCATCTGTTGATTTGAAAATACCACTGCCAGAGTATGGGGCTCCAAATCCTCTTGCGGAGTTCCCTCGGAACTCTCCGGTAGCGTAGTACCAAGTATCCTCTTGTCCTTCTCTGGTGTCCTGTGCAATAGCGGTAATGCTTTGAAGATCGAGAGTGGATGTTGACTTTGACCATGAAGCACCCTGATCAGTGGATTTCCAAAGACCTCCAGACACACCTCCTGCGAGAATAATATTTTCGTTTCGAACATCTACAGCCAAGGCTCTAGTCCTTCCTCCTACATTATAAGGGCCCCTGTTGGTCCATGTCAGCTCGGGCACATCGGACTGACGCAGACCAGAAAACATTCGATCGGCAAATTGCAATTCTTTTGTACGAATATTTTTTGGAATCTTTCCTGTCTTTGGATTCTTAAGGCGCATTACTTCAAACTCATATCGAGCTTGCGGATCATCCTTAACTGGATCGGGTTTATCCTGTCCGATGGTCACCTGCACACTAAAAAGCAGGGTAAGTAGTAATATATTTTTCATATAATGGATTATTGTTTTTTATAACTAATCAGGTTGAATGTACCACCTGACTTTTCTATGATGCAAGCAATTGCATCCTTGGCTGAGAGTTCCTTACAAGAATCACAAGAAATCTCAATTTTTTGACCTTCCTGCAATATTTCCTTAAAACTGTGTCCAACCTCAAGTTGTTTAATGATTTTCACTGAGAGGATTCCCCCATCCACATCGATTACCTGAGCCTCTACCATGGCTTGGTCTGGGGATACTTCCGATATAGGCAATCCTATATCTGGCTTGGATACATTGACTTTAGTCTGTTTTTCCTGGTTTTTGCAATAGCTTAAAAAGAACAAAAGAATAATGGCAAAAGGTAGGTGTTTGATGATTCGCATTTGAGAAATGGATAATAAAAAAGCCGCTCTGAAATCAGAGCGGCTAATATCTAAAAATCTTGCTTAGGATACTATTTTTCTTCCTTATTATCTTCCTCAGCTGATTCAGCATCGTCACTTCCCTCGCTGGCCTCCATTGCTTCATCGGTGGTTGCGTCTACTTCGCTAGTTACTTCTTCAGTACCTTCAGCCTCCTCCACAACTTCCTGAGCAACTACTTCCTCTACCTGGGCAGCTTCAACCTTTGCAGTTTCAGACTTCTTTCCACCTCTTCTAGACCGGCGCGATTTCTTCGCAGTTGTGTCTTGAAGGAGCAGTTCGTTGTAGTCTACCAACTCCATCATGCACATATCGGCATTGTCTCCAAGGCGATTACCCATCTTGATGATTCGAGTATATCCACCGGGTCTGTTAGCCACTTTCTCCGCTACAGATCCAAACAATTCCTGAACAGATTCCTTATCCTGTAGGTAAGAAAATACCATTCTTCGAGAATGTGTGGTGTCCGATTTGGCTTTAGTAATAATTGGCTCGATGTACTTTCGTAGTGCTTTCGCTTTTGCCACAGTCGTGTTGATTCGTTTGTACTTAATCAACGAAGACGCCATATTCGAAAGCATCGCTTCTCTGTGAGAAGCAGTACGGCCAAGGTGATTGATTTTCTTACCGTGTCTCATTTTATTCTTCCTCCAGTTTGTACTTGGATAGATCCATCCCGAAAGTCAACGATTTGTCAGAAACCAGTTGCTCTAGTTCCGCCAATGATTTTTTGCCGAAGTTTCGGAATTTCATCATATCGCTAATCTCCAATGACACCAAATCTCCAAGAGTTCTTACCTCGGCTGCTTTAAGGCAGTTATAGGCACGAACAGAAAGATCGAGATCATTCAAGTTAGTTTTCAAAAGTTTTCTCATGTGAAGCAACTCCTCATCCACTTGCTCAGGCTGACCTGCTTCGTGTGTATCCATGATCATGTTTTGATCAGAGAACAGCATGAAATGCTGAATCAAGATATGAGCCGCACTTTTCAGTGCATTTTCCGGATGGATGGAACCGTCCGTCTCTATATCTAGAATCAATTGCTCATAGTCTGTCTTTTGTTCTACCCGCGTATTCTCTACGCTGTACTTCACGTTTTTGATAGGTGTAAAGATCGAATCAATGGCGATGAACCCAATGTTTTCGTCACCCGTCTTATTTTCATCGGAAGCGACATATCCTCGACCTTTCTCGACGATCAACTCAATCTCGAATTTTGCTGCCTTATCTACATGAGCGATCACGTGATCAGGATTCAAAATCTCGAAAGAAGTTGTTGCCTTAGCAAGGTCTCCGGCCTTAAACTCCGTCTGGTTGCTTACCGCTATGGTAATCTTATTATCGACTACATCCTCCAACTTCTTGAAGCGAACCATCTTTAGGTTCAAAATAATCTCGGTTACGTCTTCCAAGACTCCCTCGATTGTAGAGAATTCGTGAAGTACCCCAGGTATTTTGATTCCGGTAATCGCATACCCTTCTAAAGAAGAAAGCAGAATTCTTCTAAGCGCGTTTCCTACAGTAACTCCGTAACCCTTTTCAAGTGGCTTAAATGTGAAAAGTCCGTGAAAATCATCGGCCTTTTCCATTACCACTTTCTCGGGCATTTGAAATGCGAGAATTGACATATCTATTTCTTTAGTTTAATGATTATTTCGAGTACAATTCAACGATAAGTTGTTCTTTGATATTCTCAGGAATATCGTCTCTCAATGGAGCGCTCATAAACTTACCAGCCATATCAGTGCCATCCCACTCCAACCAAGGGAATCCCTTTCTGTTGGCAAGACTTTCTGATATTGCCTGCAGTGACTTAGATTTTTCTCTAACTCCTACAACGTCGTTTGGCTTAAGAGTGTAAGACGGAATGTTCACAACTTCACCATTTACAGTGATGTGCTTGTGTCCAACCAATTGGCGTGCTCCTCTTCTTGTGGGGGCGATACCTAGTCTATACACAGTGTTGTCTAGTCTTGACTCCAGTAATTGAAGTAAGATTTCACCTGTGATTCCACTCTTTCTTGAAGCTTTATCGAAGATGTTCTTAAACTGACGCTCCAATACACCATATGTGTATTTAGCTTTCTGCTTTTCCATAAGCTGCACGGCATATTCCGACTGCTTTTTTCTTCTTCCACGACCATGCTGTCCTGGAGGATAAGCTTTCTTCTGCAATGCTTTGCTATCACCAAAAATGGGCTCACCAAATTTTCTGGCTATCTTCGACTTAGGGCCTGTATATCTTGCCATCTATTCTAAATCTTTATTTTACTTCGTTAAACTCAGTACTAAACTCTTCTTCTTTTCGGAGGTCTGCATCCATTGTGAGGTAGTGGAGTAACGTCCTTGATAGAGGTTACTTCTATTCCCAAATTCTGGAGCGATCTGATTGCTGATTCTCTACCAGCACCAGGACCTTTCACAAATGCTTCCACTTTTCTCAAACCAAGATCGTACGCCTTCTGACCACAATCCTGAGCTGCTACCTGAGCTGCATATGGAGTGTTCTTTTTAGAACCCCTGAAGCCCATTTTTCCAGCTGATGCCCAAGAAATAACTTGTCCTTGGTTATTTGTAATGGATACAATGATGTTGTTGAAAGAAGCTTTAATGTGTGCTTGTCCAGTGGACTCCACATTAACCACTCGCTTCTTTGCCTTATCTTTTCTTTTCTCTGCCATATCAGATATTACTTAACAGCTTTCTTCTTGTTAGCAACCGTTTTCCTTCTACCTTTTCTGGTTCGGGAATTATTTTTTGTTCTCTGGCCTCTAACCGGAAGCCCTTTTCTATGTCTTAGTCCTCGGTAGCACCCGATATCCAAAAGTCGTTTGATGCTCAATTGCACCTCAGACTTAAGCACACCTTCTACCTTGAAGTTTTCAGTGATGATAGTTCGAATTTTACCTGCTTCATCGTCATCCCACTCACCGACTTTCTTATTCAAGTCGATTCCCGCTTCAGTCAATATTCTTTGAGCTGAGCTTCTGCCAATTCCGAAAATATAAGTGAGGCCGATTTCACCTCTCTTGTTATCAGGTATATCAACTCCTGCTATTCGAGCCATAATTATCCTTGTCTTTGTTTAAACTTCGGGTTCTTCTTGTTGATCACATAAAGCTTTCCTTTTCTTCGGATCACTTT
>CAYORY010000042.1:0-13328 GCA_964406435.1 uncultured Roseivirgaceae bacterium
CACTCAGGGGCATGCCCGATGTGCTGGCGGCCATGTGGACTGTTCCGCACAAAGACGGCATGGTCAAGGGGAACTCGGGAGAGTCTTACATTCTACTCGCTCGCTATCCAAAAGAGGGACTTCCGATTATCGAAACAATTCATGCGTATGGCAACTCAAGCAAGCCTGAGAGCCCACACTACACGGATCAGATGGAGGATTTCACCAAGCTAAAACTGAAGCCAATGACTTTGGATTTGGAGGAAGTGAGAAAGCAAGCGGTGAATATGTATTCACCAAAATAGGCCTGAAAATTTTGGAATATTTTTTATAGAATTGGATACGAGCTATGCCATCAGATAACACGATTAATTCTGTGAATGAAAATACCATTTTTGTAAGTATTCACATTTCAAAAACAGGCGGTACTACATTAACCAAAATTCTAAAAAATCACTTTGGAAGCGACCTTCAGTTGTCATACGCTAAGGAAAAGGGACCAAAAGCAGAAAACCCTAAATGCATTCACGGACATAAAGTATTTAGCCATTTCCCTAACATTCATAAAAATGAAAATAGCGTTTGGTTTACCTTCATAAGGGAGCCATTGGCCACCGCTATTTCCTCCTATAACTACATTAAAACGAGACCAGAGGCTCGATTTGAGGATAAAGGATTATCAACTTACCTGACTCATACAGAGAAATCTCAGTGGCCAAATCCGCCGGGCTATACCCACAACAGGTATGTCAGAAATGTCCATCGGTTGAGCCAACTGAATCGGGAATTTGATTTCGTAGGAATTACGGAGCGATTCGATGAATCCATATTTATCATGTTTTGGCTTTTTCAATGGGATCATGTCGGTTATACCATAAAGAATCAAGGAAACTACAGTCCTCCCCAACTTGAAGAGGGTATTATCCAAAAATTTAAAGAGCTTAATCAAAAGGATTATGTGCTTTATCAGCAAGTCAATGACAAATTGGATCAGTTGATTGAAAGCTATGGAAGTGGTTTCCAAAAAGATTTCGCAGACTACAAGGTGAAATTTGTTAAGGAAATTGTAAAATGAAGAACTACCAGTTCAAAAGGTTTCATGTGATAAGAACTGTTCTTTCTCAAGGATAATATTGGGATAAACCTACTATCTTGACTGAATAATATGGATTTATCAGAACTCAAGAAATTGGCCAAAGAAGTCGCCAAAAACGCCCTCACCCCCCACAGTGGATTTCATGTAGGTACCGCACTGCTAACGAAGGACGGCCAGGTTTTCACTGGTTGCAACATTGAGTCATATTCTGTCACCTTCAACATCTGCGCGGAAAGAAACGCCATCTCCACGGCTATCTCAGCAGTTGGCGAAATCGAAATTGACCAGGTCGTCATCTATACCCCTACGCCTAAGCCGGCCACCTCATGTGGGCTATGTCGCCAGCTGATATTTGAATTCGGGAAAGACGCCAAGGTGTATAGCTTTTGTGACTCGGAAGAAATCATTGAAACGACCGTTAGGGAATTGCTGCCAATGGCGTTTGATTTTAGGAAGTGATTGCTACCTTGAAGGATGGTGTCCTTTTTAACAAAGGTGCTATGCTTCCTCTGTTTCTCTGTGGTGAAAATTTAATGGTCTGTTGAGTAGATTCCTTCGGAATGACCTGCTTTCAAGAATTGGACCTGTACTACATTGGTTCCTCAGCTACTCCGTGGTTGTGTCAGGCTAAATTGGACAATGATTCCTACTTATAGCGCAAGTCTTCCTGCCAGGCCTGTGCGCAGGCGCGACTTGGGCTGCCTCAATTTATCAAAACAAAAAATCCCGAGCCATCACTAACCCGGGATTCTTGCTAACAACTACTATAACTACCAACCTCTTCCTCTTCCTATTTGCGGAGCTTCAATCACCACATAACCCAATCCATGCCTGGCCTCAGTATAGAAGGTGCCTCGGAATTCGTAGAGCACCCCTCGCCTTGTCCTTAAGCTTCTCGCGCCATCGGGTAACCTCATCACCCGCAACCCTGCAGGTGCTGCAGTGCTTATCCAGCGGCCATGACGAGACACAAAATATACGCAATCATGTACCTTGAACAATCGACCATTGTGCATCGTCATGAAGCTGTGCCGATCCATTGCAGGTTTCCTTGCTATTCGACCATGCCGACCATGATGCTGCCCTTCTCCATAACCCGGATGATAGCTTACGACATCCCCTTGTCCATCATACGCTTGGTCTCGTCCGTACTCACGCTCCTGATAATAAAATGGATAGTCTTGACCTGGATGTCCTTCCACTCCTTGAGCGGAAATCAATGAAATGCCAAAAATCAGAATGGCTGTTGTTTTGTAAACGTTTCTCATAGTTTCCTTTATTTGATCCGGCATTTAGACCGGCCAAGGATGAGAAAGTTTAAATCAGAGGAAATTAATATTTGCGAGACAGAATCTCTGAGTAGATAATGGCCTTGCGCGCCGAGTCAGGATCGCCAAATCCTTCACGGATTTCATCAGCAAAAGTCGGTTCCTTTGATTCCACTTTACCCTTAAACAAACGCTCACTCGCAAAGTTCTCACTTGGCGCAAACTCTAGCTCCGCGCCTTCTGCCTGCTTCACAGACTCCTGATACACCCGCAGACTTTCCTCATCAGCAAACTGTCGATTGCGTCCTTCATTTCTAATGTTTTCCTCCGTCGGATCCAGTGAAACAGAACTCTCCAGTTCCCTATCGACCGGCTTCAGCACTTCTTCCACCTGACGCTGCTCCGTTATTTCTTTGAGCAAGTCTTCAAATGAAACAGGTTTGCGTTGTTGTGGTCTTTCCGACGAGGAAGTATCCGGGGTAGACGGCTGATCAACGGGTTTTTTCTTTTTCCTTGTAAGGAAATAGATGACCGCTGCAATGATGTAGAACCAAATCTGCTCGTCCATACTCAAACTTAAACCCAATTGCTTGAATGCGCACTTTATCCACGATTAAAAGTTCAAGTGTGGATATCTTGAGGATAAATTAGTGCCGATAAGTAGCAATACCTTCTAATTTTGTCGGCTTCCCAAATCGGGACTTCCGTATGCAGTTAACCAAGTTAGAAATCAAGGGATTCAAAAGTTTCGCCGATCGGGTCGTCATCAATTTTGATGAGGGCATCACCGGAATCGTAGGCCCCAATGGCTGTGGAAAGTCCAACGTGGTAGACGCCATCAGATGGGTTCTTGGGGAGCAAAAGACCAGAGTTCTTCGCTCGGAAAAAATGGAGAATGTGATTTTCAATGGCACCAAAGCCAGAAAAGCCACCCAGTTAGCAGAGGTTTCTCTCACCTTCAACAACACGAAAAACCTCATTCCCACTGAGTATTCTCAAGTCACGATCACCCGCCGATACTACCGGTCCGGTGAGAGCGAATACATGCTCAATGGGGTTGCCTGTAGACTCAAAGACATAAATAACTTATTTCTCGACACTGGTATTTCATCCAACAGCTACGCCATCATAGAGCTCAAAATGGTGGATGACATCCTAAACGACAAGGACAATTCGCGCCGAACATTGTTCGAAGAAGCTGCAGGCATTTCAAAGTTTAAGATCAGAAAAAAGGAAACGCTCAGAAAACTGGAGGATACAGATGGAGACCTGGATCGTGTGGAGGATTTGCTCTTTGAGATAGACAAAAATCTGCGGTCACTGGAGCGACAGGCCAAGCAAGCCAAACGTTACTATGAGATCAAGGACGAATACAAGAACTCCAGCATTGCTTTAGCTCAAAAATCAATCGCCAATCAAAAGGGAACGCTCGAAAGAATTGATCGAAAAATTCAGGAAGAAACGGACAAAAAGAATGGATTAAACGCCAATCTGAAGGAGAAAGAATCGCAGATAGAAAAAGGAAAATCGGAGCTGCTTAGCCGAGAGAAGCATTTATCAACTTGCCAAAGAGACCTGAACGAGCACGTGAGTAAAATTCGTCAGTACGAAAGCGACAAGAAAATAAAGAACGAACGTCAGCGCTTTTTGAATGATAAAATCGACAATCTCAAAGCGCAGATAGAACAAGACAAGCAAAGCAATGAACGCGCCTCCTTCTCGCTAGAGAGTTTGAGAAAGGAAGAAGATGGAGCCGGACAGATTCTCAAAGATGTGAAAGCTCGCTTGGATCATCTGCGAGAAGAATACGAAGCGCAGAAAACACAATCGAATCTGGCCCAGGAAGCGCTGAGTCAGACGTCAGGCGCACACAATAACCTCCGAGAGCTTGTGTTTACTATCGAAAAGGATATCGAGATCAAGGAGATTCAGCTAAAAACAATACAGAATGATCTGAATCAATCTCAGGAAGACTCATCTCAGCATTCAGCCAATCTTCAGGAATTTGAACAGCGCCTTGGCCAAATATCAAAAGAGAGGGAAGAGAAAACCAAGGCTTACGAACGGATGAAAGTCGATCAGACTCGAATCAGCGATAAAATAGAGGCTGTTCAGAAACAGATCGACATGATCAAGGACGAACTCACGCAGATCAATCGCCAGCTCGATGCTAAGCAAAACGAATACAACCTTACCAAGTCGCTGGTAGACAATCTTGAAGGCTTCCCTGACGCCATCAAGTTTTTGAAGAAAAGCGATCAATGGAAAAACGCCCCCTTGGTTTCGGACATCATCACCTGTCCGGAGGAGTTTCGAGTCACCATTGAAAATTTCCTTGAACCCTACATGAACTATTATGTGGTGGAATCAGAAGAAGCAGCCTTCAAAGCAGTGAATCTCCTGAGCGATGCATCAAGAGGCAAAGCGCATTTCTTTATTCTGGATAAACTGGACTCTTACCATACAGAATCCGAGCTCATGATTCCCGGTGCTCAGTCTGCCACAGAGATCATCGAGTATGACGCCAAGTACAAAAAGTTGATCGCTCATCTTCTGTCGAACGTCTTCATCTATGAGGGAGAAATCCCGGCAGTAAGTCCAAAAGAAGATGCTGTACTGATCGAAAAATCTGGGAAAATAACTCGACGGAAATTCAGCGTATCAGGAGGCTCGGTTGGCCTTTTCGAAGGAAAGAGAATAGGCCGGGCCAAAAATCTTGAAAAACTTGCTACTCAAATAAAAGAGCTGGACAAAAGGCAAAAATCCACCGAAGCGAGTCTTCATGATAAGCAGCAGGAGATCAATCAATTGAAAGAATCCTCCAAGCTAGAAGAAATGGAGGCCCTCAAAGATGAGGTCACTCGAATGGATCAGTTGCATGTTTCCCTAGCCACCAAACAGGAACAGTTCAGTGAGCTACTCTCCTCTACCAAAACCAAAAGGGAGGACATGCAAGAAAAAGTCATGGAACTTGAAAAAGCACTCAGCGAGTTGCTGCCCCGACGAAAAGGTGAATCCGAAAAGCTGCAGGAACTGGCTGCTCAGCTACACGAACAAAAGCTGGAATTCGAGTCACTTTCAGAACTGCTATCCCAAAAAAGCACGGCTTTCAATGAGGAGAATGTTCTCTTCCATCAGAAAGAAAACAGACTGGAAAGCATCCGTCAGGAGATTTCTTACAAACAAGAATCGTATCAAAGCAGCCTGAACCGAATCGAGAGGAATCAGGAAGAACTGCAGGAAGTCACCACCAATCTCAACGAACTTGTCAAGAAATCCACTGAGAGTGACGATGAGTTGGTAGCCATGTATGAGACCAAAGAAGGGCACGAGAAAAAAGTGAATGAAGCAGAGAAGGCCTACTATGAATCCAGAGGGATAATAGATGAAGCCGAGAAAGCCCTACGAGAAATTCAGCACCAGCGCGAATCTGCCGATCAATTGCTCATGGATTGGCAAGCCAAGAGAAATGAATCTCAACTTCAGTTTCAATCTGTAAAAGATCGACTCTCTGTGGAGTTCAATGTAGACGTAGAGAAACTGAATGAGGCAATAGATGAAACCCTGGCTCAGCAGGACGAAGACACGCTCAGGGACAAAGTAGAAAAGCTGAAAGACCGCATGGAAAACATGGGACCGATCAATCCTATGGCAATGGAGGCCTACGAGGAAATTCAGGAACGGCACGTTTTCATTACGACCCAAAAAGACGATTTACTAAAAGCCAAAGAATCACTTCTGGAAACTATTGCGGAAATAGATGAGGTCGCCAAGACCACATTCATGGAGGCTTTCAGGAAGATTCACGATCACTTTGTGCGTGTCTTCCGCACGCTTTTCACCGAAGAAGATGACTGTGATCTGAAACTCACCGACCCGGACAATCCATTGGAATCGTCCATTGAGATCATTGCCAAGCCAAAAGGAAAGCGGCCACTTACCATCAATCAGCTGTCTGGTGGAGAAAAGACGCTCACCGCTACTTCCCTCCTCTTCTCCATTTATCTATTGAAGCCTGCTCCGTTCTGTATTTTCGATGAGGTAGATGCACCTCTCGATGATGCCAACATTGATAAATTCAATGACATTATTCGTCAGTTTTCCAATGAATCCCAGTTCATTATCGTGACGCACAATAAGCGAACCATGGCCAGCACGGATGTCATCTATGGCATCACCATGATCGAGCAGGGCGTGTCAAGAGTCGTCCCCGTAGATTTGAGAGAATTGGCGTAATGTGTAAATTGAGGAACAAACCCTCGAATGAATGAAAACGTCACTTCCCTATTTCCTCATTACCCTCATTCTTTGGAGTTGCTCCGGTCAGGACATTCCAGATAAGGAATTTCAAATAACAGGCGCGCTGATGGCGGCACCTGAAGAGCTAAGAGAAGGCGCCAAAGTGCTGGGATTCGACAAAAACGGGAAAATGGTAACACTAAGGGAAGGCACCAACGAAATGACATGCGTTGCTGACGACCCTGCCCAAGATGGATTCAGCGCATCTGCGTACCATCGTGAGCTCGAACCCTACATGATGCGTGGGCGCGAATTGAGGGCACAGGGTAAGAGTTTTCAGGAAATATTCGAAACAAGGGAAGCTGAGGTGAAGGCCGGCAAGTTGAAAATTCCGCAGGGTAGTATCCTGTATGTGCTCACGGGAAAATACAATACAGAAGCCGACTCACTCGAAGACAAATACCTCCGCTACGTCGTTTATATCCCCTATGCCACCGCAGAATCAACCGGTCTACCACTTAAGCCAATTGCTCCCGGAAGTCCTTGGATCATGGATCCCGGAACTCACCGAGCTCACATAATGATCAATCCTCCAAAGAACTAATTCGTCCAATTAATGGCCGCAATCGTGTGCGGATTTAATTATCAGTAAAACATGACCCCATCTTTTTTTCGGCGACCAACTCACTATAATTTTGACCGCTGAAATCGACAGCCGATGAAGAGAATTGCAGTATTTACAAGTGGAGGAGATGCGCCAGGAATGAACGCCTGTGTGCGAGCCGTAGTGCGTACCGCACTTTATAATGGATTGGACGTGTATGGCATCCGATACGGATACAATGGGATGATCGAAGGAGATATTTTTCCTATGACCTCCTACTCGGTAAGCAATACACTTCAGCGAGGGGGTACTATCCTGAAGTCGGCCAGAAGCGAAGAATTCCGCACCAAAGAAGGAAGAAAGAGAGCCTATGATCATTTGGCTCAAAAGAAAATAGAAGGAGTAGTCGCCATTGGTGGAGATGGCACATTTACCGGAGCTAAGATTTTTCACGAAGAGTTTGGAGTGAAAATGATGGGTGTTCCGGGGACCATAGACAATGACCTCTTCGGAACAGATTATACCATCGGTTTTGACACAGCAGTGAACACCGCATTGCATGCCATCGACAACATACGAGACACAGCCAACTCCCATGATCGGGTATTTTTCATAGAGGTCATGGGACGCAAAACTGGCTATATAGCGCTGCACTGTGGCATTGGAGGAGGAGCAGAACTGGTCATGGTTCCAGAAACAAGCACCACCATAGATGATGTGATAAATACATTGGAAAATGGTCGGGACAAAAAGAAAACGTCTGCCATAGTGATAGTAGCTGAGGGCGATGAGCAAGGTGATGCACATCAGGTAGCGGCTAAGGTAAAAGAAAAATTGCCCTTCTTGGATATTCGAGTTTCTACGCTTGGGCACATGCAGAGAGGTGGCTCACCCACTTCGCGTGATAGAATTCTCGCCTCAAGACTAGGTATGCATGCCGTCGAAGGACTCGTACAGGGCATGTCCTGTCATATGGCTGGTGTCATCGACAATAAGCTGGTGTATCACACGCTGGATGACGCCATCAACAAAAGCAAGCCATTGAGGGATGACCTTCTCAAATTGGTAGAAGTGCTAAATTCTTAGTTTTTAGACTGCTCCAGCACTTCCCGTATCGCTTCATCTATCTCCTTCTCATTGAAAGGTTTGGAGAAGAATTTTTGAATAAGATTGGCATTTAGGGCTGCCTCTATTTCCTCGTTGTAATTATACCCAGTAAGTATAAAGAATGAGATATTATTGAATTTGGAAGCCGCTTGACCTATAAACTCTATTCCATTCATTTCGGGCATATTCATGTCCGATATCACAACTATAATTTTGTGATGGTAGCTTTCGAGCTTTTCCAAACCGGCCTTTCCTGATAGCGCCGTAATGACTTCATACTTGCTAGAAAACGTAGCTTCAAACAAGAAAAGGTTTATTTCCTCATCGTCTACGTACAATACTCCTATGGAATCATTTTCATTCATAGCTGCGCAGAGGTAAAGTAATAATAAATTCCGTTCCTGCCGCCTGCATTGACTGTACTTTCACATGTCCCTGGTGCTGTTCTATGATCGAGTACGTCACAAAAAGGCCCAGCCCACTCCCCTCTCCGGGTGGCTTTGTAGTGAAAAATGGATCACTTATTCTGTTGAGATTTGCTTCTGAGATCCCGTGCCCATTGTCCATGATCATGATCACAAGCGTGTTCTTATCATTCCTCGTGGTGATGGTTATAGTACCTGATTTTTCTATGGCATGTTCTGCATTTGTGAGAACATTGAGCAAGGCCTGGTGCAGGCTGCTATTGTTTCCTGTCACCACACATTTCTTAGCAGAAAAAACCTTCACCACATCTATCCGCTCCCTGATTTTTTCATTCAATATCAGCAGACAATTCTCGATGATTTCATGGATGTCGCACCGCTCGTCCATCTGCTTACCTACCTTACTGAAGTTGGCCAGACTACTCACAATCATTGCTGCGCGCGTTACGCCCTCATTGATGGCGTTGAAATAAGGATCAAATTTTTTGGCCTCATATCCCGGTTCCTTTCGCATCTGCACCTCCAGTGAGATGGCTCCATGTTTTATGAAATTGAGTGGGTTATTGATTTCATGACCGATACCTGCTGACAGGATACCCACTGAAGCCATCTTTTCCGAAGTAATCAATAAATTCTGCGTCCTTCGTATTTCCTCATTGGTCGCCAGAAGTATCTGATTTTTTTTCCTATTCTGAATGAGCAAAAGCACCAGAATGACGCCCAAGGGTATAATAATTAGCAACACCAAAATGTACGTCTGATTGGTGTTTTGCAAGTTGGTTTGTTTTTGTACCAGCTTGAGCCTATCCTCTTCGTCCTTTACCTTCAGGGGAATCAAAGACAAATTGCGACTCACTACATCCATGTACAAAGAGTCGTTAAGATTGGAGTATTCTTCTAAGTATTTGATCAAATTCGGCGTATCGTCCATGCCTTGATAAATGCTCTTGTACAGCCGAAGATTATTCAACAATTGTTGTCTGATTTTCAAATCCTTCGCTATGGTATGGCTCATGTCTAAGCACTCGATAGCTATGGCATATTGCTGCCCTTCCAGAGCTAATGCAGCAAATAAGTAATACACCTCAGCTATACCTTTTCTATCCTCAATTTGTTTACAGTAAGTGAGTGACTTATGGTAATAGTGAATTGCAGAATCAGGTTGGTTCAAAGCTGCCATTATTTCACCAATGCCCCGAAGAGACACGGCTCCCCAATTCGTATTATTGGTCTCTTCGGCCAAGGTAAGTGCTTCATCAAAAAAAGTGCGGGCTTGGGACAAATCACCTTCTCGCAAGTAGGTAATGGCTATGTTGTTTTTAGAATAAACCACCTGGCTCTTTACCCCTACCTGGTTTCCAAACTCCAGCGCTTGAAAGAAATAGTCTCTTGCTTCCTGGTATTGATGCACCCGCTCATAGACGAGCCCTATATTATTTAGCGTGGTGGACAGCACGGAGAAATCCTTGGTTCTTTCTTTGATCCGCTTTGACCTCAGCAAGTAGTCTAAAGCTGTTTGGTAGCTACCCAGATTATAATAATTCAGGCCTATGTTATTAAAGCCGTTTCCGATTAAGGACGAATCACCAATCTCCAGAGCCATTTCCAGCGCCTGTTCGTTGAACCTTTGGGAAGTCTCGAAATCTCCCCGGTAGTAGTGTACCCCTGCGATGAACCGCAAACTCTGTGAAATCATCGCTTGATCGTCCAATCGTTCTGATTCTGCAAGTGCCAGCTGCCCATACTCCATGGCCTGATCAGGGTAGTTGAGCCAGACTTGTCTCAAAAGATCATGCAGCAAATTAATTTTCTCCACCCCCTCTTTCTGCTCAATCAATAGCCTCACACTGTCTGATGGCAATTGACACCAAAGACCCATTGAAAGCAGTGCAAAAGCCAAATATGAAAATAGCCTGGTTCCCAAGATGAGCGTTGTGAGGTATTAAGTTAGCGACAATTACTCAAATATTGATGCTGAACTAACTCAAAACAATACCCCCAGCCCAAAGCCAATAAAATAATCGGGGGAGACCTTACTTAATCCAAACCCTGCGGAAACATCCGCTTGAAAATTCTCACTCATCAGAAAAGTTGCTCCTCCGTTTATTCGATGGTCGGCAGTAAGCCCCGAACCAAAGAAACCGTAGGGCTCAATAAACACAGAAACCACATCCGTAGCACCGTATCCAAGCATCAGCGTGTACAATCCAACCGCATCGGTGGATGCCGACCAATAGGTACCAATGTTATAATCCAGTGTAAGCTTATCAGTAAGAGCATGCTCAAAAAGCACGCGTACATCCTGCATACTTTCCCTGGCCTTGAATGCACCCTGTCCATTGGCTAAAGTAAAACTTGTGAGAAGACCGATTTGAGGCAAAGCACCACTCTGATCACGCAAATGAAACTTTGCTCCAAGGGTGGTTGGACTCAGGCCATTGACGTTTTCATCCCCTCCTCTGGTGCCCAGATAATTTTCTGTCAATCTCAACTCCATCCATTTCACTACACCCACCCGCACGAGGGCATTCAGATAAGTCACGTTGTAGAGACCTTGTGAAGAAACCGGCCTTTCGGAGACAAAACCAAATTCAGCCTGTACTTTTCCAGATGCCATCACATAAGGAGAAAATGACTGGGTAGGTCTATCGGTGGTGATTTGGCCATGGACAAAAAGTCCAAAACAAAGGCACATGCCAAGCAGTACTATTTTCATCAATAAACAAAAACGTATTTGTAAAGCAGAATAAGCATGGCCATCAAAAACATGAACAGGGCGATTTTATTGATTCCATGCATTAATCTCAGATTAATACTGTTCTTTTTATTTGGATCCTTCTTTCTGAAATAATAGCGAGCTACCTCACTCAAATCGAAAAAATAACCCATTCCCTTTTTCTCGTTTTCTTCATTCATATGACCTAAAGCTACAAATATTCCTTTGAGTTCACATACGTGAAAATCATTTATGCAATAAGATTGCAAATATGTAAATTCGCAACCTCATGGAAAGTACAACCGACATATTAAAAGCTCACCAACTTCGAATAACCAACTCCAGAAAAGATGTGCTTCAGGAATTTTTGGAAAAAAATGCCGCACTTTCACTTGGCGTATTGGAAGAGCGATTCCCCGCTTATGATCGGGTGACGCTGTATAGAACCCTAAATAGCTTCCTCGAAGCTGGGATTATTCACAAAATACCAAACGATCAGGGCACGGCTACTTTCGGTTTGTGCCATACTACCTGCGGCCCTGAAGATCATCGGCACGATCACATACACTTCAAGTGCAACACTTGCGGAAAATTGGAATGTCTCGATGAGCTCAACGTCCCTGATGTGATCGTGCCGGTGGGCTACACGATCAACAATGTGAACATGATCGTGGACGGAACATGCGACGAGTGCACAGCATGAAACGACATTTCCTCGTCCTGCTTTTCGCACTGACTTCCTCCCTCCTTGTAGCTCAAAAGGACAAATGCACCAAGATCATTCACGGACGCATTCTGGAGCTTGGGACTGAAACACCCGTGGCGTTTGCATTGGTAAAAATCGAGGGAACCTCCATTGGTGCTACATCCGATGAGAAAGGTGAATTCACCTTGAGAAACGTGTGTCCCGATGAAATCCACTTAGAAATCACCCACATCTCTTACCGTTCCATTTCTCATCATCATGACGCTTACCACGGCAGCCCGACCATCTATCTCGCACCCAAGGAAATTGAGCTGGATGGACTAGTGATAGAAGAAAAAGTAGATAAAACGAAAATTGAAACCTTAGCTACACAGCGAAAATCCATCTCACAATCGGGTGCCGATCAAGCCAGAATTGGAAATTTGATGGAGAAAATGAGCGGTGTAAGTACGCTGCAAACCGGCGCGAATGTAGTCAAGCCGCTGGTGCATGGTCTGCACTCCAACAGAGTCCTGATCATCAACAACGGAGTGCGCCACGCTTACCAGGCGTGGGGGCGCGAACACGCGCCTGAAATTGATCCTGGCGCGATTGACCAACTGACCCTTGTCAAAGGTGCTGCCACCGTTCGCTACGGGCCCGAGGCACTTGGAGGCGTTATCCTGCTAGATCCCAAATCCCCTGCTTTCGACCAATCCATTCAGGGCTCAGTAGGTACGACACTGGAATCCAATGGACGTTCTGCAGCTTTACAAACACAACTAAGCCAAGGCTATCACCGATTAGCCTGGAACGCCGGAATCACCGCCAGAAAACAGGGCGACCTACATACGCCTGAGTACCAACTCACGAATACGGGTAGCAACGAACTCGGCTTTCATGCCCAGGGACTTTGGCACAGGCCAAAATTTGACCTCTCCTTATACGTCAGCCATTTCGACCAAGAACTGGGTATTCTGAGAGGATCGGTGGTTGGCAACATCGAGGATCTGGCGGTGGCAATGAGCACAGAACCTCCGCAGGATACCCGCCCCTTTTCTTACGCGATTCGCACACCAAGACAGGAAACCGTTCATGATTTATACAAAATCAAGGGGTCTGTTTTTCTAGCCGATCATGAAGTGAATTTGCAGTATGCTTTGCAGCGAAATCAGCGGAGAGAGTACGACATACGCCGGGGCACCAACA
>CAYORY010000043.1:0-13118 GCA_964406435.1 uncultured Roseivirgaceae bacterium
ATATTGGTATTTGGGATTGGATGAAGTTCTTCGAAAAGGAGTTTAATAGAAATGGTCAGGGCCTTCTACATCATTTCATACATCGCACTTCCTACCACCTTTTTTCGCTGTTCGATCTGAATCGGGATAAGTATATATCGTTTGAGGAGTATGCGAATATGTGGAGTGTATATAAGATACCCCAAGACCAATGCAAGGCGAGTTTTGAGCGGTTGGATCAGAATGATGACAAGCTAATTTCTGCCAATGAAATGGTAGATGGGTTGGAGGATTTTTTCAAATCGAACAAGTACGAGGCGTCAGGCAATTTGATTTTTGGTGAATGGGACTAAAAAAACCTCGCCACTTCTGACGAGGTTCTGGTTATTTCTTGGCAAATGCTGCTACCAACCGATTCCGTAGTACGCTTTCTCACCGTCTGGGTAATATCCTTCAATCAGCAGACCATCTGCTTCAATACCATTGATCAATTCAATGAAATCTTTGAGCTCATAGATCTTGGTCTTATCGATCCTGGTAATTATGAACCCCTTCTTGATGCCAGCAGCTTGCCACTTGCCTCTGTCGATCTCGGCCACTTGTACACCACCATCTATATCAAGATCCCTCTTTGCTTCTCTCGATACAGGCTCAAAGACTGCCCCCTCACTTCGGAAGGAATTTGAAACTTCAACGATATTGGTAGTGCCACTGTCATTTTTCAGTGTTGCGTAGGATTCTTTTGTCTTATTGTCCCTTATGTAGGTGACCTTGATTCTATCACCGGGTCTATTCAATGCTACTTCCTCCTGAAGTTCCGCCACGGTACGTACCTTTTTGTCATTGATGGCTACAATCACATCGCCGTTTTCCAGGCCGGCTTCTGCTGCTGCACTGTTGTAATTGACCTCCTGTACAAAAACCCCCTGGAGCAAATCAAGTCCTTTTTGATTGGCCAGCTCAGCACTCACATCTTGTATTGAAATTCCCAACAGGGCTCGCTGTACTGTTCCGTACTCCTTTAGGTCATCGACGACTTTTCGAACCAGGGAGGTGGGTATGGCAAAAGAATATCCTGCAAATGCACCTGTAGGAGATGCGATGGCTGTGTTAATTCCGACGAGTTCTCCTTTGAGGTTCACTAGGGCACCACCGCTGTTCCCAGGGTTAACTGCTGCATCGGTCTGAATGAATGATTCAAGTCGATACTGACCCGAAAGGATATTAATGCTTCGGGCTTTGGCACTTACTATGCCCGCCGTGACGGTCGATCTGAATTCAAATGGATTGCCTATAGCTAACACCCATTCTCCGATTTGAATACTTCCCGAATCTCCAAATTTCACTGCCTTAAGATTTTTCTCTTCTATCTTGATCAGGGCAATATCCGTTGACGGATCTGTGCCGATAATCTCAGCGTCGTAAATCCTGTTGTCGTTGAGCATGACCTGGATTTCTGAGGCGCCCTCCACCACATGATTATTGGTGGCGATGTACCCATCTTCTGACACGATCACGCCCGATCCGGCTCCTCTGGATTGATTCTGGTCTCGAAATCGATCCCCGAAATATTCTTTGAAAAAGTCATTGAATGGGTTTTCTGCTGCTCTTCCGTTTTCATAAATGGTGCGGATGTGTACCACGGATGGTGTAGCGGCCTTTGCGGCAAACACAAAATTGAGACCTTCTGGAACTACGAAATCCGTAGAATCAAAAACATAATTTGTGAAATTGACGGAAGAAGAATTACCTGGAATCGATCTTGGTGAATCCTGATCCCATACGGAAAGAAGAATGACCGCTACCAACAGACCACCTATAGCTGATGAAAGTAGCATTTGTAGAAATCCTTTATTCATGTCGATGATTTTTTGATTTTAACTATGATATGAACCAAATGGTTTAAGCAATTTCACTTTAATACTTCACTTAACAGCATTTAACAAAAAAAAGAGGTGGTTCCGGATAACCGGAGACCACCTCTAACTCACCACTCTACCTAACCTATTTTTATCATTTTTTTAGCGGTTTTCTTTTCATCCTTTGGTAGGGAAATGAATAGAATTCCATCTTCTTGTTTTGCGCTTATTTTGTCCACATTCACCGCGTCAGGCAGGTGGAAAGAGCGACTGAATTTTCCAAAATAGCTTTCGCGAGAGTGGAAGTTTTTGTCTTTGCTTTCACTTTCGAATTTCCTCTCTCCACTGATCGTTAATTGATCGTTTTCCACGGAGATGTTCACATCAGACTTCTTCACTCCAGGAATGTGCAGTTGAATCTCGAAGCTCGTTTCGGTCTCAGCAATGTCCACCGATGGGGTAAAGTCCATTTGATGTCCACCTTGGAATTTGTCGTCAAAAAACTTGTCCAAAAGGCTGCTAAACGTTGTAGGCCTGTAATTGCTTGGGTTGTATTTTACTAATGTCATCGTCTTAAAAGTTTGAGTTTAAAATTCTTTTTTGTTTTTGGATGCATTAGAGAAAATTGTATGCCAGTTGGATTTTTCAGACAATGTGGCCGAAAGAAGGAGCAAGCGCTGGACAAGAACTGACCATGTGGCAGAAAAGTATAACTCTCCATTCACAAGTTTACCTACCGAGCGAGATCAGCAGTGTTTAGGAACATGCCCGAAACCCTACTTGTAAGGGGATGAAAGTCGTATATCATTGAAAGGAATCTCACGGTACTTAGGGAAACAAAAAACCCAACCGATTGGTTGGGTTTTTTGTTTTGCTCCTCTTCTTGGGCTCGAACCAAGGACCCTCTGATTAACAGTCAGATGCTCTAACCAGCTGAGCTAAAGAGGAGTGTGCCTTAAAAAGGTTTGCAAATTTATACGGTGCATATTACCGTCCAAAATTTTGACGAATAAAAACCAAGATAATTTCGTGGTTAGTTCAGGCGGATCATAAACTGAGTGCCCTTATTGGATTCACTTTTTACTTGAATCTTGCCTTGATGAAAGTCTATGATTGTTTTTATCAGATATAGGCCGAGCCCACTACCGGGTTTGTGCGTGTGAAGTCGCTCGAAGGGTTTAAAGATTTTATCCTGATACTTTACTGAATCAAAACCCAGTCCTGTGTCTCTCCATACCAAATACGTCTTGCCTCCCTTATCAAAAACTCGTACCTCAATCACTAAAGGTTTATCAGGATTTCGATATTTCAGCGAGTTGGTGAGTAGATTCTGAACTATACTCGTCAAGTGAGAAACAGGGTATACGAGTGTTTCTATCTCTAGTTTTCTCTTGATGATGGCCTTCGCTTCTTTCACCAGAATAAGATGAGAGCGCTCGACCTCTTCTATAATTTTCGCGAAGTTGGCCACTTCCATTTCGCTTTTGAGGTCTTCTCTCAGGCGATTGACCTGAGACAAGGCATTCACGGTTTCCTCAAGGGTCTTTAGGGAAATGACCGTGTTATTTTTCACTGATTGAAAATTGGCTTCTGGCATTCGCTGATCCAACATAGCGACCAGCGACTTGGCATTTTCGATGGGTGCTTTCAGATCGTGTGAGGTGCGATAGGAAAAAGCCACAAATTTTTCGATTTCATTTTGGGCATGCTGCAATCGGGTGGCCATTTCGTTGAAAGCATCCACTATGTCTTCTGTAATGCTCGACCCGCGAATTCTGAGTCTGGTATCCAATTTCCCAGCACCAAGATCAACAGCTCCACGACGGATGTCCTCGAGTGGTTGCCAAATGCGGAAGCTATAAATGTAAGCGAGGATTAATGACGCTATTACGAAAATCAGGGTGAGAATAATGATCCAATTCATGGACAGTACCTCTTCGTCTTCGACTAGTTTCACCAAGGCCTCTGTGAAATGCTCATGACGTAGCAGGACGGCCGCAACCCGCTTATTGAATTCGTCTTCTTCTCGTTCTACACGTTCGGCGGCAAATAATGCAGATCGGAGATCGCCATTTTCTAAATGCTCAAGCACCTCAAAAGCGTGCTCTTCGTACTTGGTGTGGTCGATTTCCAATTTCTTGAGTGAAAGCAACAGAGCTTCCAACTTGATAGTGTGCTTTGCCTCGTCAGTTTGAGTCATGGCCAATTTTACCCTCTGCTGAGCATCAAGTAAGTCCCTGTCTACTTCCTTGGCCAAAAATCTAAAGGTGCTATCTGCCGAAACGAAGTTGACTCCTGCCAGCTGCAATTGATCAATTTCTTGCGCATATCGGATGGCTCTTTCGAGATTTATCGATTGTTCAAGTTGGTTGGTTTCGATGCGAGTCAAGACCTCCACTAAAGGCAAGTCGATATTGGCAATATCTTCAATATCTCCATGCGTCATGGCAATCCGAATCAGGCTAATGGAGCCTAGTATGACCAATAGAAAAACAAGAATTCCGCTCCTCTTGATTAACGAATCCCGAATCTTAGACTTTGTATTCATCTTGTTCGATTTTAGCGATCATAACCCTTACTACATCATCTAATTTCAATACCTCCATTTTTAGTAGGGAGAGGATTTCTTCTACCTGGTCTTCGTCCTTCAGTTGCCTTGAGAGGTCAATGAGCGCAAGAAGGTTAGTAATGGGATGACGTAGATTATGAGCGGTATAAAAAATGAAATCATCTAGCTTGGAAGATTCCACCTCTGGTATGCCATAGACTTTTTCCTGCTCAGCTTCCAATTTGAAATTGGTTCTAATCGATTCCCTAATCAGCGACCCCACACAGCAGAGGATATTTTGATCGTCAATGTCATAAATGCGTTTGTTCTTGTCTGCAATCAACAAGAATCCAAGCAAGCTGCCAGCCCCTTTCAAAGGAAGGCAAACCCATGAATTCACCTCTTCATCTAATAGCTGCCCTAGCTCAGGCACATTCCAGCTTTTATCTTCGGAGTTGGATTGATGTATTATCTCCGAGGATTGGATCAAAGGAAGGATGTCAAAATAATCTTTTGATCGAATAGGCGGGGGAGATGACTCAAATGACTTTTCCCCCCGCTGATAGCTCTTTATACAACTAAAATTATCCTTATCCGCATCGTGAAACCAGAAGGAGGAGTAGTTTACTGTAAGCTCCTCCGAAAGACATCTCAGTGCCTCCTCTATGAAGCGATCAAAGTCTGATTGGATATACGCCGACGCAGAAAGGCGAATGAGTTCAGAAACGGCACGTACTTCCATGGTGGTTTGTTGTGGCGAGCAATTTAACTTTTTTCTCGATTCGAGTGCACAACTAGCATTGGATTGCAAGGCAATCAATTAAACTATTGGATGTAATATATGGCCGAACGGTTTTCTTTTTTTATATTGTTCAATTAAATCATTTTTCAATCACCAAAAGATTTGACATGAAATCAACTTTACTAAAGTCTACGCTTGGTATCAAATTTCTTCTGGCGCTTTTCATAAGTGGCTCGATGATGCAAGCAATCGGACAGGAAAGAATCTGTCTTTCCTACGAATACGAATTGGCTCAACGGGAGAAATATCCTGAACTGGGTACCATTCGGGATTTTGAAAATCGGTTTGCGACAATCGTGAATCAGGTCAAAACCAATAGAATGAGTGAGGAGGGAGTTTTCACCATCCCCATTATAGTGCACATCATCCATGATGGTGAAGAAATTGGAGAGGGTGATAACCTGTCTGCAGCACTTGTGCAGGCTCAGATCAATCAATTGAACTATGACTTCAGAAAAATAGAAGGAACATCAGGATACAACGACGATCCGGTAGGTGCCGACACATTTATAGAGTTTGCGCCAGCACTTGTCGATGAAGAAGGAAACCTCCTCGCCGAACCGGGCATCAATCGAATCAATCGAAATGACATGGGGTGGACCGCCCCACCTTACGACGGAATTGGTTCTACCTACATCGACGATGTGATTAAAGCTGATTCATACTGGAACCCTGATTTGTATTTCAATTTCTGGGTCATGGACCTAAGTGGAGGACTGTTAGGCTATGCGCAATTCCCAAGTTCATCGGGTCTGGATGGTTTGAACACAAACGGAGGCTTAGCGGAAACTGACGGAGTTGTTGTTTTGGCAAGTTCAGTAGGGGGTGACGACCTCCCAAATCCTGATGGAGGAAGCTTTGATTTGGGACGGACAGCTACTCACGAAGTGGGACACTGGCTGGGACTAAGGCATATATGGGGAGATGGTGGCTGTGGCGTTGATGATTTCTGCGAGGACACTCCAGAATCAGATGCATCAAACGGAGGATGCCCAACTGGACATGAAAGTTGCGGTACTGTTGATATGATTGAAAACTACATGGATTACACCGATGATGCATGTATGAATATTTTCACATTGGATCAAAAAGCCAGGATGGATGCTGTCTTGGCCGTTTCGCCAAGAAGAGCTTCTTTGGCTAATTCCACTGTTCACCTTGCTCCTTTCCCAAACTTGATTATCAGCGAAGTGGTCGATGGATCTGAAGATGGCGATGTACCAAAGTACGTGGAAATACATAATGCCGGAGAGGAAACCTACGACCTCAGCACTTTGTCGATCAGAATCTTTGCCGATGGAGCGAGCGAGTATACTGCTTCCGTTGACATTCCCTTAGAAACAATGCTGGCAGGAGGAGAGTCCTATGTTATTTCCACGGCATCTTTTGATGTCGGCTGGGGTTTCGATTTTACAACTGAGACCCCCGATCAGATTAACCTAATGATAGATGTGGACGGAGGGGATGCCGTGCAGCTGTATGACAATGATACAGGCCTTGCCATTGATGTCTTCGGGGTGATTGGAGAAAGTGGGGCAGGATCAGATTGGGACTATACCGATGGAATAGCAGAAAGGAAAAGCTATGTATTGAGACCTAATAATGGAAATTTTTCAGTTGAGAATTGGTCATTCGATGAGTACTCTGCTTCAAGTGCCAGCCCGGGCTCACATACCGCCGAGACTCCCTCTTTTGATCCTGCGATAGCCGGTTTATTGGGAATTGAAGATGGTGAAACCTATTTTGCGTGTGAAGGCTCTATAGAGCTTTTCCCGGTCATCTCCATTGCAAATCTTGGCACTGACCCGATAGGTTCTGTGGACCTAACTGTTTATTATAATGGAGAACCGTCGATTGTGACCGCAATGTTTGAACCGAGCATAGTACCTGGAGGTACTAGTGATTTCCCTTTGTCTTCTTTGAGTATTTCTGAAGACGGGGAATTTTCTTTGGAAGTAATGGTGTCCGACGAATCCGATGGAAATCCAACCAATAACAATGACGTGAGCATCGGATTTGCAGTCAATATCTTTGAAGATGCCTCTACTTTGACAGTGGAGACACAAGCAGATGACTTCCCGGAAGAAATTTCCTGGACCATATCTGATATCGAAGGAAATGTCATTTATGAGAAATCAAGCTTTGAAGCTTTCTCACTCGATAGTGAGGATGTTTGTTTGGAAGATGGAGATTACATATTTGCGCTATCAGACGCATACGGAGATGGTATTCTTGATGGATACAGTTCGCTCTACGTAGGAGAAGAATTGATAGTCACCATCCCGGGCGATCATCCTGATTTTGATGCTACGCCGTTTGGAGCCGACCCAGAGACGATTGAAGTTGCATTTTCAATTCCCTTTATTTCTTCAAATGATGTAGGAGTGGAAATCACTTCACCCGAAGGTGGCACACTTGAGTTTTGTTCGAGCCTCATATCTCTTTTAGCCACATTCACCAATGAAGGAACTACAGTAATTAATTCGATTGAAATTAGCTACGGTATCGCCGGTAACTTGAGCACTGAGTATTACGATGACTTGTTTTTCACGCCTGGTGAAGAAATGGCTGTTGATCTTGGATTGATAGAACTCTCCGATGGATCAAATTCGGTAGAGGTCAATGTAGTGGCGATTAATGAAGATGAGGATGATAACTCTGAAAACAATGGTAGCGCAGAAGTGATGTTTACTGAAGTTGAAGGTAATTCAATATTTATTAACCTTTTCACAGATTCATTTCCCGAAGAAACCTCCTGGGAATTGACTGATTCTGAAGGGTTTACTATTGAAGAAAATGGTGAATTATCTGGCAATGCCGATATAATTAGTGTCTTATGCTTAGAGGATGGTACTTATACCTTTACACTTTTTGATGAGTTTGAAGACGGTATTGAGAATGAAATAGCTGTTTCCATTTCAGATGGTGAGGAACAGCAAGTAGCCATATTGGGAGGTAATTTCAGTGATGAAACATCGGTGACTTTTACCTTACCCTATGTTCCTTTTACGGACATGAGTGTAACCATAATTGATCCTGCTGACGAATCCACAGTAACTAGCTGTAGCAACATTGTCCCTGTGGAGGTAGAAATCGAAAACACTGGAAGCGCCGCGATCACCTCGTTCTCATACAGTTTTGGTGGAGAGCAGTTTGATGTAGATGAAGATTTCTTATTGAATCCAGGGGAAACTGTTACTGGATTGGTAGGAGAGTATGAGTTAGTAGAGGGCGCCAACAGCTTGTCAGTTGCTATTGTTGCCGTGAATGGGGCTCCTGATGATGACTCATCCAATGACATTGCTACTGCTGAGGTCACTTATGTGGTGGATGAAACTACCTCGGCTGTTCAGGTGGATTTGCACCTAGATGGTTTTTCAAGTGAGACCAGTTGGGATATTGTGGATAATGCCGGCAACATAGTGGCAAGTGGAGGTGACTACACTGAAGAGGATGTTACTATAACGGAGGTCGCTTGTTTGGAGGATGGATGTTATACATTCAATCTTTACGATAGTTGGGGTGACGGGGGACCAGGTGTAGATGTAATCGTTGATGGAAACATTGAGTTTGCTGTAGAGCCGGGAGATTGGGGCAACCAAGCGTTTGGTACTTTTTGCGTTGGGGATGTGCTTCGACCTGTTTCAGACTTTGAGGCAGAAGCCGCTTCTCCATTCTCAATAGATTTGTCTTGGAGCTATGATTTTGAAGAAGATGGTTTTCAGGTGCTTCGATCAAATACAGGAAATGACGGCTCTTATGCGTTTTTATCCGAAGTAGAAAGCACAGAGACTTCATTCACAGATGACAATGGATTGGAGGCTTCTACAACATACTACTATGCCATTGTGGCCAAGCGAGGAGATGAACTGTCTTCGGCAGTATTCGCTAGTGCCTCTACACCGGCCAATGTTGGCGTGACAGCTCTTTATGAAGGTTTTGAGGGAGAAACCTTCCCACCGGCTGATTGGACTAATGTAGATGCTGATGAAGATGGCAACTTGTGGTTCATTTATAGTAACATCGACGTAGGGTCGGAAGTAGCCTATGCTGGGGATAACAGTGCAGGAAGTGCCTCTTATGTGAATGGAGTAGGTGCATTAAATCCTGATAATTACCTGATCACTCCTCAGGTGTCTATTTCTTCAGATTATGTGCTGACGTACGCCATTGGCGCACAGGATCCATCTTTTCCTGCTGAGAAATATTCGGTGTTGGTTTCTACCACTGGTACAGACATTGAAGATTTTACAGATGAGATTCACTCAGAGACATTGTCAGATGGCGATTGGCATTTGAATGAGTTTCCCCTTTCTAGTTACGATGGTCAGGACATTTACATTGCGTTTAGACATTTTGATGTCACAGACCAATTTTATTTGAAGCTTGACGAAGTGTTTGTGGGTACTATCAGCGACGAAGTAGGAGGAGGGGTCTTGCCTCCTGCTAATCTTACCGCCACTGCTGTCTCGCCATACCAGATTGATCTCGAGTGGGAGCATGATGATGCAGATGCGTTCGAAATACACAGGTCATTGTCAGATGCAATCGGCGCTTTTGAGATCGTTGAAATAGTAGCCGGAACTGAATTGTCCTACTCTGATTTTGGATTAGTACCTAATACCACCTACTACTACGAAGTGCGAGCCGTCAAAGGGGAAGACACTTCAGTGGGGGCTACAGCATCTGCTACCACAGATCAGGAGGATCTGGGAGACTTTAAGCTAGATGAAAGTTTTGAAGGAGAAACTTTCCCGCCTGCAGATTGGGTGAGCTTAGATGAAGATGGGGATACATTTAATTGGTATCAAGGAATATCACCAAGCCATGAAGCTCAGGATGGTGATAAATCGGCAGTGTCGGCATCTTATGAAAATGATACACCTGCTGCACTTAATCCTGACAATTATTTGATCACTCCTGCAGTGGAAATTGTGGATGGTGACTTTTTGGTTTATTATGTAGCAGCTCAGGATCCCTCATTCCCTGCTGAAAAATATGAAGTGCTGGTATCTACAACATCCATCGATGTGGAGGATTTCACCGATCAGGTTTTCACAGAAGTCTTATCTACAGATGTTTGGGCGGAGCGACAGGTGGATCTTTCGAGCTATGCTGGTGAGACGATCCATATTGCTTTCAGACACTTTGATGTTAGTGATCAATTTGAAATGAAAATTGACAATGTTAAAATTGGTGATCCAAGCGCTGGGGAAACTCCTCCGGTTGCTCCTTCGGGATTGGCGGCCACAGCGGTATCTTCAAGTTCAATTGCATTAACATGGACGGACAATGCTGATAACGAGGACGGATTCGAGTTGCAGCGAGCTGATGCGGCTGAAGGCCCTTGGGCCGATGTGTCCACATCAATTGCTGCTGATGCAACTAGTTATTCGGATACAGGTTTGGACGAAGAGACAACATATTTCTATCGTCTGAGAGCTTCCAACGCCACAGGGCTTACCGTTTGGTCAAACGTTGCATCTGCGACAACTGATGAATTGGTGTTAGGCACTGATTACTTAGGCGATATCAGAGTGCAGATGTATCCCAACCCGGTTGAGTCAAGCCTTACCATTTCGCTTGGTCAGAGTGCCGATGTGCAAGTGGAAGTTGTTGATTTTGCTGGAAAGGTTCATTCTGTTAAAATCAATAAAAACAGCCAGAATATTCAGGTGGATATGAGCCAGCTGGCCACTGGTTTGTATTTCGTAACCTTGAAATATGGCCAAGACGAATTAAATTGGAGAATCCTTAAAAAATAAGACAAATGAAATTTCTAATAAAAACCATAATAATCAGTCTCGCACTTGTAGTGTTTGTTTCAGCACAGGCAAATGCCCAAAATCAGGACGTACGTCGTGAAAAGGAGAAGCCGGAAAAAACCGAGCAAGCAGACAAGTCAGTTTTTGGTAGCCAAAGTACTGAGGAGACGGCAAAATCTAACTTATCAAGTAAGCGATCAAAGAAGGTCACCATTTGGGACGTAGTGCCTGCAGATGGGTTTATCGCCTCAGGTGATTTGGAACAAGACAAGAAAGCAAAAATGATCGCTCAAAGGAAATGGATAAAGACACATCCAGAAGAGTTCCTGGCTCTGATTGAGACACACGGGATTAAGCCAAAGAGCAAATAGAAGGGGCTCATTTGGATTACAAAAAGGCGAGGCATTCTGCTTCGCCTTTTTTTATTGAAAATTCTCTGAAATACGCTCCAAGATATTTTTTAATTGGAGGTAGTCTGCTTCGTTTAAGCCTCTCCAGCCGGAGGCGCGAGCTTCGAGCACAATGGGTGCGGAAACTTCATAAACCTTCCGGCCTGTTTCTGTTAGTTTGACCAAGTATTTTCTGCGATCCAGCTCATCTTGTTTTCGGTCGATGAATTCTCGACGAACCAACAAATCCACGATTCTGGAAACAGTTGGGGCATCTTTGAACGTACTAGCCGCAAGTTCTTTTTGGGCAAGCTCACCTCGGTTGGCCAACTCATCCAATATTGTCCATTGCTCAGGGGTAAGGTCAATGCCATTATCACGAAACCGACGAGTCAGATCTTGCTTGATAAGCTTGACCGTAGCATCCAGATGCACCCCAAATCTCTTTGAGCCACTCAGTGTCATTTGGCGGGAAGTATTTGTGTTGTTACTTCTCCAAATCCAATTCGCCTTCCATCTTTCTCACAAAAGCCTCGAATGATCACCGTATCGTAATCCTGAAGAAATTTTCTCTCTGAGCCGTTTTTCAGTTTGATAGGATTCTCACCACGCCAAGTAAGCTCTAACAGGGAGCCGTAGCTATCTGGAGTTGGACCGCTGATCGTGCCACTTGCCATCATATCTCCAACATTGAGGTTGCAGCCGTTGATGGTGTGATGAGCCAACTGCTGCACAATTGTCCAGTATAAGTACTTGTGGTTACTAGCAGTGATTTTTTGCTCCTCTCCACCTTCGGGTTTTAGGTAAACCTCCAATTGAATGTCATAGGACTTCTGCCCAGCGAATTTCAAATAGTCCATTGGAGTCGGGTCTTGCACCGGCGTTTCAGTCTTGAAATACTCAAGAGCATCCATTGTTACGATCCAAGGAGAAATGGATGAGGCAAAGCTTTTCCCCAGAAAGGGGCCAAGAGGCTGGTATTCCCATTTCTGGATGTCTCGTGCTGACCAGTCATTGAAAAGGACCATGCCGAATACATGATCTTCTGCATCCGCTGTGGAAACGGTCTCACCCAGTTCTGTCGACTTCCCAATGATGAAGCCCATCTCCAATTCTATGTCTAGCAAATTAGTAGGACTGAAAACTGGCGTTTCAGAATCCTTTGGTAAAACCTGTCCCTTTGGCCGATGAAAAGGCTGTCCTGAAACGATGATCGACGAAGCTCTGCCATGATAGCCAATCGGCATATGCGTCCAGTTAGGCATGAGGGCATTGTCCTTTCCTCGGAACATAATCCCAACGTTGGTCGCATGCTCTTTCGAACTGTAGAAGTCGGTGTAATCTCTGATGCGCACAGGAAGATGCATGGTGGCATCAGCCTGATTGATCAGGCACCCAGTGAGTGTTTCATTGTTCTCAGAAATGAGCTGTTGTAGCTTCGTTCGAACTCCTCTCCAAACAGGCTGTCCCAAACTGATGAAATCATTGAGAAATGCCTGCTTGAAGATTCCGTCGGTAAGATGAAGACCTCCGAGTAATTTGGCTTTTAGGGCTTTGTCAAGGTCAATGATTTGATCTCCAATGGCAACACCTACCCTAAGTTCGGTTTCCTCTGTGGAGAAAATGCCGAACGGAAGGTTGTGGATTGTGAAATCTGTATTTGGCTGAATTTTTATCATTTTTAAAATGCCGTCATTCCGAGGAGGTACGACGAAGGAATCTTGAGATTGCTTCGGTCATTCTTCCCTCGCAATGACGTGTTATAATGTTCCTCTC
>CAYORY010000044.1:0-13043 GCA_964406435.1 uncultured Roseivirgaceae bacterium
TTCCGCGCGACACGGACACCAGCACTCAGCTGACCCGAAACATTCGCCTGAATATCCCCTTAGTTTCGGCTGCCATGGATACGGTGACGGAAGCGAAGCTGGCCATATCAATGGCACTAGAAGGAGGCATTGGCATCATTCATAAAAACATGTCCATCGAGCAGCAAGCCATTCAGGTGAGAAAAGTCAAACGCTCTCAGAGCGGGATGATCCTCGATCCTATCACGCTAAATGGAGACGGCACTGCCGGAGATGCTGAGGCCATCATGAAAGAAAATAAAATTGGAGGGATTCCGGTTATTGATCGTGAAGGGAAACTTATCGGTATCGTGACCAATAGGGATTTAAGGTTTGAGAAGAATCCGCGCAAGCCCGTCACCGAGATCATGACCAAGGAGAATTTAGTCACTGCAAATGCCGAAGTGGGGCTCAAAGAGGCAGAGCAAATCCTGCAGAAACACAAAATTGAAAAGCTGCCAATCATCGACAAGAATGGGAAACTAACGGGACTGATCACCTACAAAGACATTCTGAAGAATAGAGACAGACCAAACGCCTGCAAGGATGAGTTTGGCCGATTGAGAGTGGGAGCGGCCGTTGGGGTCACCGCCGATATCAACGACCGAATCAAGGCGCTCATCAATGCCGGCGTGGATGTCGTTAGTATTGACACTGCCCATGGTCACTCTCGAGGTGTTATTGAATCTGCCAAGAATGTGAAGAAGGCGTTTCCAGACCTAGAGTTGATCGTTGGAAATGTGGCCACAGCCGAAGCAACCAAGGCACTAATTGATGCAGGTGCAGATGCAGTGAAAGTAGGCGTGGGGCCAGGCAGTATTTGCACTACGCGAGTAATTGCAGGAGTGGGCATGCCACAGCTATCGGCGGTGTACGAAGGAGCTAAAGCAGCAAAAGGGACTGGCGTGCCAATCGTAGCAGATGGTGGCATTCGCTTTTCGGGCGATTTGGTCAAGGCCATTGCCGGGGGAGCCAATACCGTCATGATCGGCTCATTGCTTGCCGGCACTGACGAAGCTCCGGGAGAAGTGATCCTCTATGAAGGAAGGAAATTCAAAACGTACCGAGGCATGGGCTCTTTGGAGGCTATGGAAGACGGCTCTAAGGATCGTTACTTTCAGGATGCCGAAGACGACATTAAAAAATTAGTGCCAGAAGGAATCGTAGGGAGGGTGCCTTACAAAGGACTTGTGGGGGAAGTCCTGTATCAGCTTACTGGCGGGCTACAGGCAGGTATGGGATACTGTGGGGCTGCCACGATTCCCGACCTTCAGAACGCTCGCTTCGTAAAAATCTCCAGTGCAGGCATGGCCGAGAGTCATCCGCACGATGTGCACATTACTAGAGAAGCTCCGAACTATAGTCGGAGGTAGTCGTTAAAATTTCCTAATTAAACCAACCTGAGATTTTAACATTTCAAAGGCAGCTATCTTTACACAATGTCGAATAAACTGATATCAAGGCTAAGTTTCCTTGGCGGGATCCTTTTTTGGCTCCTGTTTTCGGTCTTCGACCTCTATTTCCTGTTCGTTCAGAAGCATGAGATGAACGTAAATCTGACCCCAGTTCTTCCCCGGGTCTTTTTTATGCTTTTCATTGTGTCCACCTTTTTATTTTATCGGGTAAAAGTCACCAAAGCCGATAGCGTCAATTTCATTGACCTGCTGTGGAAAATTTTTATCACTGGTCTGGTCACCACAGTTGGCGCACTTGTCATTCGCTTTTTCATCTATGCATTTAGTGCCAGTTCGCTGGGACAAAATGCCATGATGATCAACATCCTCTATCATCTCCTTTCGGGCTTGGTGGTTATTTACCTGATCAGTTCGATGGTCGTATGGAAGCGCCTCATTCTTTACCAAAAATCAAAGAACCTTCAGCAGCTTTGGAACTTCTTCGAATACTCACTGATTCTGGTTCTGGTTTTCGACCTGTTAGGGAATGAATTCAGGAGTCAGATGTATATGTATGCGCTGATTTTCGTTACCGGATTTTCGCTCATTCTTTCTTTGAATCTGAAATGGATCGCCTATCTCAATTTCAAGCAAAAGCTGAAGAGCATGCTCTTCATTCTGCTGTCGGGCATTTATCTCTATCATTTCATCACCGTACTGATTGATTTTCAAGAATCGAAAATCCTGATTTTCGATTTGTACAACAATGTCTTCGTCATTGCGCTTTTCATATTCGCATTCCTGTACACGGGCATTTCTTTGTTGGTCACTCTTTTCAATTTGCCCACCTCGTCTGTTTTCGAAAGAAAGCTCAAGGAAGCCGTTGATTTTCAAAAATTAAGTCAGGCGATTCCTCGGGGACAAACAGAGGAACAGACGTACGACATTCTGCTCGAAAGCTCCATGAGCGCAGTGTTTGCAGATGCTGCCTGGCTGGAAATTCGGACGCCTGAGCACCCCAATGGCGTATTCTATTTGCGAGACGTGGCTCATTCACAGATTGCACAGATAAAGGAAAACATAGAGCCGGGCATTCTCAAGGACATTATAGAGTTCAAGGCGAGTCGCTTGATCAGCTCCAATAAACTGGTAGGCGATCTTAAAAAAATGGATTTTGCCTCCATCATCGCCTTACCGGTCATGGTGAAGGGAGAGCAACTAGGCACGTTGGTTTTGCTCCGTGAAATGTCGGATGCCTTTAACCGCGACCTCATCGATATCATTGTGACGTTTGTGAATCAAGCAAGTATCTCTATCGAGAATTTCCTTCTCATCTCGGATGCGCTGGAAAATGAGCGATACAAGGAGCAGCTCAAAATTGCTCAGCAGGTTCAAAAGAGCCTTTTGCCGGAAGAGCTCGTTCGCACGGACGCCTTTGAGATATGTGCCTTCTCGCAAGCTGCCGAAGAGGTGGGTGGTGACTACTACGACCTTATTGAGTTGGCACCCGGAGATTTCGGATTGATCGTTGGGGACGTTTCGGGCAAGGGGACATCCGCTGCTTTTAATATGGCTCAGATGAAAGGCATTTTTCACAGTCTGGCTCAGAAGGACGTGAGTGCCGCGGATTTAGTGAAAAGTGCCAACCGAGCGCTAAGTGCCTGCCTTGAGAAGAAATCATTCATCACCGCAACCTACCAACGCATAAACACGCTGAAAAATGAGATTGAATTTTGTCGGGCCGGGCACGTACCATCGCTGCTCTATTCATCCACATCCAAAAAAATTGAATTGCTGGAAGAGAGTGGAATGGGGCTGGGAATTTTAAGAAACCCGGATTATGCTAAGTACGTTCACAGTAAAACTCTATCCTACAACTCAGGAGACATTTTGCTGCTTCATACAGATGGTATCACTGAAGCAATGAACAATAGGAACCAGCAATTCGGTATTGAGCGTCTCAGAGAATCCTTAAAGAAATACGTCGACAGTTCGCCTCCTGAAATAAAAGAAGGAATCATTAGTGACCTAATGGAGTTTTTGGGTGAGGTGAAACTGGACGATGATTACACTTTGGTAATTGTAAAATTTAATTAGATGGTAGATATATCAACAAAAAAAGAGAATGAAGTCTTCTTGATTGAGGTAGATGGTGAGGTGGATGCTAGTTCATCAATCCAGCTGGACAATGCCATCAAAATGACTTTTGAAACGGAGGATAAAGTGCTGGTGGACCTCTCGAAATTAAAATACATTTCATCCGCAGGGCTCGGCGTATTCGTATCTCATTTGGAAGAAATTCAGAATCGGGAAATTCAATTGGTCATTTATGGCATGAGCGAATCGGTCCATCAAATATTTAGCCTGCTTGGCTTACACGAGCTACTCACTATAGCTAAGGACAAAGAAGAAGCACTGACGAAAATATCTTGAGCGAGAAGATTACCATAGCGTGTGACCCTGGCTGTCTTCCTGATGTACGGAAGTTCGTGGGACATGTCTTGTCCGAAAACAACCTGGAGGAAGTACAAACCCACAAGTTGATTTTGGCGGTGGACGAAATCTGCGCTAACCTGATCATTCATGCCAACAAATCTGACGCTAGCAAAAAACTGAAGGTGTCTGTGAAGGTAGAGCCCGGCAAGCAGGTTACTTTTTTGATTCACGATCAAGGCACTTCGTTTGACTTCAGCCAATACAAAGAACCCTCAATGGAGCATGTAGTGAAGACTCGTCGCAAAGGTGGTCTGGGGCTTATTCTGGTGAGGAGAATCATGGATCAGATTGAATTCACAACCGAAAAGAATTACAATATTTGCAGGCTCGTAAAAAAATTGTGAGGATGAACCGCGCCGTGATTGTATTATTTATTTCCTCGCTGGTTGGCTGTGAATTCTTACGACCCAAAGAAGAGACGCAGGAAGATCCCATCGCGAGAGTGAATGAAACGATGCTCTATCCCTCCGATCTTCAAGGGCTTATCCCCGCTACAGCCACCAAAGCCGACAGTGCACAATTCGCCGAGAGATTTGTTCGGGATTGGATCAAAAAGCAACTCATGATCGCAAAGTCCAACCAAGAAGTGGATATGAATCAGGCCGAGATCGAGCGCAAAGTGCTGGAGTATCGCTATGCCTTGACGCGCAGTGCGTTTGAAAAAAAATACATTGAGGACAACCTGAATGAATCAGTAAGTGAAGAAGAGATTTTGGCGTACTATGAGGGTCATTCAGAGGATTTCATTTTGAAGCAGAATATTGTGAGGTGCCTATTCGCACAAATCCCAGCAGGTGCGCCCCGGCAAAGAAGGTTTGTGAAAGATTTTGAAGAATATCCTACCACTAGCATCGAGGATTTACGCGATTATTGCACCCAGTTTGCTCGGCGAGCATTTGTAGAAGATTCGGTCTGGGTAGATTTTAACGAGATCATCACTGGTACACCATTCGAAAAAATCCTTGACAGAAATAAAATTTTGAGAACCAGAAAGTATCTGACAGATACGGACGAGCAGTCAGACTTCTATTTGAGAATCTTGGAATACAAAATGGTGGATGATGTTTCTCCGATTGAGTTTGTGAGAGAAGACATTACCAATATCCTCATTAATAAAAGAAAGATTGCCTTGAAGAGGGAGTTAGAAGAGAAAGTATATGATGAAGCAACCACGAATAATGCGTTTGAAATTTATAGTCGCTAGTCTCCTATTTAGTCATTTTATCATGGCTCAGCCGTCGCAGGATGGTATTGTCATCGATCGTATCATTGCGAAAGTAGACGACTACATCGTCATGAAGTCCGAACTAGAGCGATCCTACTTGGACTACCTGTCTCAGGGGAGCCCAAGATCTGACGATGCGAAATGTCAGATTCTTGAAAGTCTGGTGGTCAACAAGATGCTGGTGGCGAGAGCGGAGATTGATTCCATTGAAGTTCTGGATTTTGAGGTGAACAACAACTTGGATCAGCGAATGTCTCTAATCATGCAGAATGTGGGCGGCTCTCGAGAAGAGTTGGAAAAAGCTTATGGCAAAACTATGGAGCAAGTGAGGGCTGAGCTCTTCGACATTATCAGAGAACAAATGCTCATTCAGCGAATGCAGAGCGAATTGACCTCTGACTTGGAAGTATCTCCACGAGATGTTCGCAAATTTTTCAACAAAATACCAAAAGACTCCCTGCCCTACTTTTCTACAGAGGTAAAGGTGTCGCAGATTGTGAAAAATCCCGAACCGAATGCCGGACAGGTGGAAAAAGTACGTCAGCAAATGCTGGACATGAGGGAGCAAATACTATCAGGAACGGCATCCTTCGCCAGTCTGGCTCGGAGATACTCAGAAGACGGCTCTGCCAGTACGGGTGGTGAACTGCCTTATTACAAAAGAGGGGAAGTAGCTCCCGAGTTTGAAGCGTCCGCTATGACGCTGAATGAGGGCGAACTCTCTATGCCCATCAAAACACAGTTTGGCTTTCACTTGATTCAGTTGATCGAACGAAGGGGAAACACCTTCAAAACCCGTCATATTCTCATGAGTCCAAAACCCGCGGCAGAAGACTTTGCTAAAGCAGAAAACTTCCTGGACAGCTTGAGAACGCTCGTATTGGCAGACTCAATCAAATTTCAAAAAGCAGCAAAAGAGCACTCTGATGACAAATACACTGCCTCCAATGGTGGCTACTTCGCAGATGCACAATCCGGCAGCCTGAGTGTGTCCATTGATGAGCTCTCACCGGACATCTTTTTTGCCATCGACACGATGGAAGTTGGTGGCATCTCAAAACCCTTTAGGTTTCAGCAACAAGATGGATCTTATGCTTACCGCATCCTGTACTACAAGGATAAGCTGGCTCCCCATCTGGCCAATCTTGAAGACGACTACCAAAAAATAGCGGCAGCAGCGCTGAATGAAAAAAGAAACAAGGTGCTCAATAGCTGGTTTCTGGAAGCGCAAGAGGGCATCTTCATCGAGATAGATCCCGAGTACGACAACTGTAATCTGCTGCAGGAATAGACTACCCCCAGACTTTGGTTCCTTCCGTGCAGTTTTTGCACATTTCGATGGAACTGCGAGAGTTCAGAATAGCCTGGCGGAAATTTTGATACTTGGGGGAATTCCACACTTCGTCAAAAGACATTGTGGCAATACTGCCCATTGGGTGCTCTGCATCTTTGTCAAAGCAGCAGGGCACCACCTGACCATCCCAAGTGATCACGCACGAATGCCACATTTTCCAACAATGATCGATCAGCTTATTTTTCACAGAATAGGTGCCGTCAGAGTTTGCCCTATACCTTGAATACTTATCAATACTTGGAATTAACTCGCTCCCTTGCTCATAGTCATAAATCTGAGCCGTCTTGAAAGCCACTTTGTCCACACCATATTCTTTCGCCAATTTCCGAATCTCAGGGATTTGATGCTCATTTGGCTTCACTACCAGAAATTGCCATAGTACGGCAGGGGTTTTACTTCCCAACTTTTTCCTCCACTTTAGGATGTTCCTGGTCCCTTCAAAAACCTTTTCCAGATCACCTGTTTTTCTGTAGCTCTCATAGGTTTCTTGCGTACTTCCGTCTATTGAAATGATCATCCGGCTCAAGCCCGACTCCACAGTTTTACGAGCGTTTTCGTCATCGAGAAAGTGAGCATTCGTTGAAGTCGCCGTGTAGACGCCCTTTGATTCGGCGTAGGCCACCATGTCCAAAAAATCGGGGTGCAGGTACGGCTCACCCTGAAAATAAAAAATCAGGTAAAGAAGCTTCTCATGCATTTCATCTATTGTAGACCGAAAAAGTGAAAAGTCGAGTTTGCCTGTGGGCCGAGTGAAAGATCTAAGGCCACTGGGGCACTCCGGACACCTGAGATTGCAGGCAGTTGTTGGCTCAATGGAAATGCTCCAGGGCATGCCTTGTATGCGCGCCTTTTTGGTCAATTTCGAAAGCACATAGCTCCACGCAATGGCAATGAAATTTGCCAACCTTTTTGCGGTTAATTTTGAAGCCAATTGTACTGCATCTGCAGTGCTGATAAACATAACTTAAACTTAGCCAAATCCATGCGATCGCACATCTGGTTCGTCATTTCACTAATCCTATTGTCATCCAATGTGGCAGGACAGATCAAATTGTCCGACCAAAGTGAAGTGGCCGTAATGACACTTGGCCCCTACCAGCCTGAACTCTATTCTGCGTTTGGTCATTCTGCCATTCGGGTGCATGACCCAGTCACCGGATTTGATCGAGTGTTTAACTATGGGGTATTTGATTTCGATCAAGAGAATTTCTACTTGAATTTCGCTAAAGGGAAAATGATCTACCAGCTGGGGATGTCACACTACGCGCCTTTCAGGGATTATTACATTTCTGAGGATCGGTTCGTCAAGGAGCAATACCTCAATCTCACCCCAGATGAAACCCAACAATTTTTTGATTTCTTGGCTAATAACTACAAGCCAGAAAACCGAGAGTACTTGTACAATTATGTCTATGACAATTGCGCCACCAAAATTCCGGAGGTTGTCAATCATTTATTCGGTAATAGACTGAAATACGATTCCACGTTCATAGAAAAGGGTAAAACCGTCCGTGACCTTATGCACGACTACCTCGCTTATCAGCCGTGGGGTGAATGGATGATTGACATTGGGCTGGGAATGCAAATCGACAAGGAGGCCAATTTGAGCGAATTCATGTTTCTGCCGGATTATGTGTTCACCGCTTTTGAAGGAGCGACCATTGTAGACGATGGTGAACCCCGTTCACTCGTGAAGCGAACTCAGATTCTGCATACGCCCGTCAATTCTCCGTCTGAAAATGGGTGGCTAACACCAATGAATTTTTTCATTATTCTCTTTTTCGTTGGTGGATGGATCACACATCTGAACATGAAAAGTGGGAAAAGAACCCGAATCTTAGATGGAATTCTATTTGGTTTCTCAGGAGTTGTCGGTTGCTGGTTGGTTTTTTTGTGGGCAGGCACAGCCCACCTTTCCACTTGGAATTTTGATTTGCTCTGGGCAATTCCTTTTCATCTACCACTGATATTCTTAATGAAAAAACAGAGTGCCCTGAGATGGGTAAGGATGTACTTCAAATTCACAGCCTTCTGGTACGGCGGGCTGCTGATCGCGTGGGCACTTCTACCCGAGCCTCTGAATATGGCACTAGTCCCGTTTACCCTGCTCCTGCTTTTGAGAGCGGCTTATGTAAGTTATGATTTGAAGAAGAGCATCAACCGTTAAAAGCATAAAATTAAAATAATACAATTTTTGAATGGAATAATGTAACTAGGTTTGTGATTGCTAACCAAGCGAAATCACCATGAAAACCTTAAGAACCAACCAATGGCTATTGATTGTCGGCTTTATACTTTTTTTCAGTTGCTCACGGTCAAACAAGGAAACCTCTAATTCACAGCTTCTTGTAAATCAAGAAAAACCGTATACACCAAAACATCTAAGCAAAGCAGACCGAATCGATCTTGCGTTCAAACAAGAATTCGATAAGACGCGGGATCCACGAACACTCACAATCCCTCGTGAAAGATTGATAAATGGTAGACAGATCATTGAAGGGAGAAAAAATGCTCGAATTCAAGCCAAGGCAACTTCACTCACATGGGAAGAAAGAGGCCCCTACAACGTAGGCGGACGTACCAAAGCGATCCTCTGGGATCCTCAAATTGCGGATAAAGTATGGGCAGGTGCCGCCAGCGGAGGTCTCTGGTTTAATACCGACATTACAAATGCCTCCTCCGAATGGACAGCCGTCGATGATTTAATGGAAAATCTTTCGATAACGGCCATCGCTTATGACCCTACTGATCATGACGTGATGTACATCGGAACTGGCGAGGGGCATATTATTGGGAGTGTAAAAGGAGCTGGCATGCTGAAAAGCACCGATGCAGGAGCTACTTGGACTCAAATGACCACCGCAAATGGATTTCATGACACGGAGGGAAATTTTCATTACGTGAATGATATTCTTGTAGTAGATGAGGGAGGAGCTCAAGGAGTAATATATGTTGCCACTCAGAGTAGCATGAACGAGTATACCTACTTTGGCTTTGCCCTTTCGGGTGAGAACGGACTATGGAGATCAACCGATGGTGGTACAACATTCACTCAACAACTAGCCAGTATTTCAGGACAATCCTATACCTACCCTGTCGGTGATCTGGAAATTGACTCCAATGGAAGAATCTATGCGGGCACTGCAAGAGATATCTACGGGAATGGAGATGCCAACATTTTCTATAGCGACAATGGTACAACTTGGAATACGGCTTACTCATTTGGCGGTGGGGATAGAGTCGAATTAGCAATAGCGCCATCAGATGCGAATAGAATCTATGCAGTTGCAGCGAATGGCGGAGTGGTTTTGTCGATGGTCACAGCAACCTCGGCGACCTCAAACCCAACATCATGGTCATCGATTACGGTACCAAACCACATGGATCCCGTGTCCTTTGGCGGAGCATGCACCGTAAACTGTTCGAACAATGGCGATTTTACCAGAAGCAGTCAGGCTTTCTATGATCTAATTCTTAAAGTAGACCCTATCGATGAGGACAAAGTCTGGGTGGGAGGAATTGATCTTCATCAATCGACGGATGGAGGTTCAAGCTGGGACGCAATGACCTCCTGGTATGATGCGGGCGGTGGTACCGGGTGTGATTGTTTGCCCTATGTTCATGCCGATCAGCACGTGCTTGAATTCAACCCTTTAGATAACACTGAGCTCTTAAACGGGAATGATGGTGGAGTCCACTTCACCTCAGATGCCAACGCAACCACACCATCCTGGGATGACAGAAATAACAACTACAATGTCACACAATTCTACGGAGGCGCAATTCATCCAACATCAGGAACTAATCAATTTTTGGCTGGGGCTCAGGATAATGGCTCACAATATTTCAATGGAACTGGTATGATTACAACAACAGAAGCCTCTGGGGGAGATGGTGCCTTTTGTAACATTGATCAGGATGAGCCTCAATATCAATGGACGCAATATGTGTACAATGATTATTACTGTAGCACAAACACAGGGGTCAGCTTTCCTGGCTCAAGGGAATTTGGTTCGTCGACCGGAAGATTCATCAATCCCACCGTCTACGATGACACTGAAAATATTCTCTACGCTGCAGGTGGTGCCAATCAATTTCTCCGATGGACTAATCCTCAAAGCTGTGGCTCATCAGGATCATTCGTTACCTCAAGTTTCGGAGGGCATGTTGTTTCAGCATTGACAGTTTCCCCAAACACCTCGAACCGAGTCTATTTTGGAACAGGGAATAATGGCATATCTCAAACTGGGTCAGGCAATGTCTACTATGTAGACAATGCTCATAACAGTTCAACTGCAACGGAAATAACTGGAGCAAGCTTTCCTGCGAATAGCTATGTTTCTAGTATTGCCGTAGAGAATGGGAATGAAAATCATATCATTGTTACTTTCAGTAATTATGGAGTAGCAAGTGTCTGGGAAACTACGGATGGGGGGACGAACTGGACGGACATAGAAGGCGACTTACCCGACATGCCTGTACGCTGGGCGATCATTCACCCGGAAGATGCCAATAGAATTATCCTCGCCACAGAACTCGGCGTATGGTCAACAGATGCAACAAGCGGGGGCGCAACTGATTGGGAACCACATGATGATGAAAGCTTTCCTCATGTAAGGACTGATATGCTCAAAGTCAGAGCATCTGATTTAGAAATGATTGCGATTACACACGGGCGTGGATTGTGGTCTACCAACATTGCACTGCCGACTAGCACGGATCCTGAAATTTCATTCTCAACTGCTACAAACTCACAAAATGAAGTAACCGTAGGAACCGATGGTTGTAGAAACTACAGAGATTACACGGTTTCGATGGAAATCGCTAATCCTCCAACAGGAGATGCAACAGTCACTCTAGCCGTTGAAGGCAGTAGCACAGGTGAAGAAGGGTATGATTTTGATTTCACAACTACCGATTTTTCTACTCCGAGTAGCGATCTTGTTTTTTCCAACGGATCCTCATCAAATCAATCATTCACTCTGAGAATCTATAACGATGATGCGGTGGAATCCAGCGAAACAGTGGTCTTTGATTACACCATTTCAGGCACAACCAATGCAATCGCTGGTTCGACGAATCAAACATTTACTTTCACGATCAATGATGACGATCTCGCACCCACACTTGATTCATTTATCACACTTTTGAGTGAAGACTTTGAATCACAATCTTCGTACGCCGATCTCACTACTGCTGGTTGGGGACAATATACATTTGATGGTTCGGCAGGCACTACGAATCAATGGCGTTTTGGCACTCAGCGAGTATTGAGTGGCAGTAATAGCCTGTATGTATCGCGAGGAAATTCGAATAGCAACTACAACGTAAATAGCTCTTCTAACCGATTAATGGTCACTCCATTATTGGATGGTACTGGTCTGTCATCTATGGATCTTGAATTCAATTATCAATGCAATGGCGAAGCAGGATATGACTATGGATCACTGTATTACGCCATTGATACTGATGATGATGGTAGCGTACTTGATGAAACATTCAATCAATTTGTTACAAACTTACAAGGCGTAACTAGCACCACACTTTTTCAAACCACCCTGCCTGCCGCTTTAGATGGTGAAAAGTTTGTAATTGGGTTTCATTGGCTCAACGACGGAAGCCTTGGTGCTCAACCCGCATTCGTTATAGATGACATTGAAATATCGGCAGGAGTATCGGGAACTACCATCGCCTCTGCTCAATCTCAAACCCATTCAACGAATTTTGGTCCTAATGAAACCATCTACTTTTACGATGATTCTTCGGGTGACATTTTGCTTTCTCTTGAAAACCTCTCCTCATGGGATTACGGGTGCACTGACGTGACCATTGTCCAAGCAGGAACAGGTGCTGTGACTATGAATGACCAATCCGCAGATGCCTACCCTGCTTCTAAAATAATTAGCATTACTCCCTCGTCCAATAATCCGAGTGGTTCATATACTATCACGATGTATTATACAGAAGCTGAAATCGATGGCTGGATAGCTGCCACTGGAAATGGAACGGTCGATCTTCAAGTAGTCAAAGTAGATGGAAGCTTCGATGCGGATGTAGCAAGTGGTGGATCGTCTTCTTGGGAGGCCAATGCTCCAACCATCGGGTTATTTGGATCCAATTACACATTTTCAACCACCTTCAACTCGGGATTCTCAACATTCAGCGTAGCAAATACTGCATCATGGAGCCCTCCTCTCCCAGTCGAATGGACCTACTTCAGAGCCAAGGACACCGGAAATGGCGTTTTTCTAGAATGGCAGACTGCCTCTGAGCAGAACGCGGATAAGTTCATTGTGGAGCATAGCACGGATGGCAAGAATTATATAGGGACGGGGGAAGTAAAAGCGGCTGAAGAAAGCACGGAACTTCTTGACTATCAATTCATACATCCAAGTCCGCAGAAGGGAGTGAATTATTATCGACTAAAGCAAATGGATTTTGATGGACAGTTTGAGTATTCCGAAGTGAAGACTGTGACAATTCGTCCAATGAACTTTGAAATAACAGACATCTATCCGAATCCGGCAACAGATCTGCTGAATGTCAATTTCTCAAG
>CAYORY010000045.1:0-12597 GCA_964406435.1 uncultured Roseivirgaceae bacterium
ATCGGGTTAGTCGATGATCATTTCCTCCAACTACACCGGATATGTCTGGAACGACGAGTTCCCGGATGAGGTGAACCAAAATAATTTGTTGCTTTTTCAGAATGAGCCTCGACAGATGGGGGAATATTCCATGCTCTACAAGGGCATGAGAAAGTACACTAAGGAAGCGGGTTTTGTAGATGCCAATGAGCTGGCAGAAACGGACATGCCGAATCGGATGATTGTGCGGAGTGATTTGTCCAAGGAGTTGCAGGCTGGAGATACCGTATCGTTGGTCAATTTTGAGAACAGCTATTTTGAGGTTTTTTATTCTACTGAGAGCGGCGAAGAATTCACATTGTATCCGAGAGTTCAGCTAAATGATGCAATGGGAGTGGTTTATTCACCTGACATTCTCCGCAAATGGCATTCTGACATTTACACCCACGTTCGCACTTTTCCTGATCCTGAGTCAGAACCAGACTGGAGCGAAATGGATACCGTTGTTGTCGGAGAAGGAGAGACCTTCTTTGTCAATGACTATGCCGCCACGTTTCTTGGTATTGAGCCAATTACTGAGATAGACGGGATGCCTCTCCAGGACGGTGATTTGGCACTGAAGGCCAAAGTGGAGATTCAGGGAGAATACAAGAATTACATAGCCGAACCCATCTTCATTATACAGAATCTGCGAGTGGGCAGAGTGATGGATCAGGTCAATGACTTGGCATCCCAAGTGACCATACTTTCCATTGATCCTGCAAGCGAAAAGTTCATTTTCGGAACGAGAGGTACACAAAAGGATTGGATCATCATGGAGGCTGTTCAGAAGCCGTTCATCAATGTGCTCTGGATCGGTACTTTTCTTCTGGTGATTGGCCTGTGTATCGCTATTTTCAGGCGCTATCGCGAGTTTCAATTGATGCGCGATAAAGCGATGGAATAGGTAACTTTAGAGCTATGTCACTTTCGGTCGCAATTCTTGGATCGGGCAACACGGCCTACCACCTTCTCAGAGCATTTAATTCCTCTAATGTCAATTTGGTAGGATTGATATCCCGAGACCTTGCCAAAGGACGAGAAACACTGGAAGCATCAGGGGCAAATTGCGGGCTTATTGGAGGATCCATTCATACCGAATTAGACGCAGAAGTCGTCATACTGGCTGTCCCCGAGAGTGCCCTGCTGAAAGTGGTGCGCTTCTACACATTCAGAGAAGATCAGGTGGTGGTTCACACGGCTGGTGCCGAACCAATGAGCACGCTGAGCTTTCAGAATTCGGGTGTTTTTTATCCGCTTCAAACAATGACGTGGGGGGAGCCAATGGATTTTTCTAATGTTCCGGTGCTGATCGAAGGGAGCAACGATCGAGTGGAATCCAAGTTGATAGAACTGGCAGAAGCCATCACCACTCAGGTGCGCATGGCCTCCAGTGAGGAGCGGCTACACTACCATGCTGCTGCGGTCATTGCATCCAATTTCACTAATCATCTCATCGGAAAAGCTGAGTCTTTCTTAGCCACCAAGGGTCTCCACATGGATGTGCTTTTTCCTTTGATAGAAGAAACCGTGAGAAAGGCCAAAACGATTGGGACAAAGAAGGCCCAAACCGGCCCGGCCCTGCGTGGTGATGAAGCGACCATGAATCGGCACCTGGACCTTATCTCAGAAGGCGCCATGAAGGATCTGTACCGCCTCTTATCGGAGGACATCAAGAAATCTCATGGGAATTGAACGGTTCCTTAAGGGGGTGCTGCTGGCCAGCCGCCTACCCAATCTTCTCGTAATCGCACTGGCTCAGATACTCAGCGCATACATGCTTTCTGCCAACCAATTGCACGATTTCATCGATTTTCGCCTTGTGTTACTGGTGGTGAGTACCATGATGGTCGCAGCGGGAGGCTATATCATTAACGACTATTACGATCAGAAAATAGACATGGTCAATCGGCCGGAAAAGGTCGTGATAGGGTTTATTCTTAGCAGACGAAAGGCTATCGCGGCTCACCTTTTTATTTCTGTCCTTGCTATTAGTCTTGGCTTCATCGTATCATGGAAAATAGGACTACTGCATATTTTTTCGGTCTGTTTGCTTTGGTTTTACTCAAACCTTCTCAGGAGATATTTCATCGGGAAAATCACCATAGCAGTGCTTGCATGTTTGAGCATTCTTGCGGTTGGGCTAATGATGGAGGTGGTTAGTTATCGGTTGATGGCCTTCTCGGCTTTTGGAGCGTCCATCATTTGGATTCGGGAATTGATTAAGGATTTGGAAAATGCACCGGGTGGGCGTGCTTTCGGGGTGGAGTCCATGCCGGAGGTGTGGGGCATATCAGGCACCAAACACTTCATACTATTGATAGGATTAGTGAGCATCGTTCTACTCATTTATTTTCTCATAGAAGTAGAAAGCCGGTGGTTCACCTATTACTACATGGGCATGGCCGGACCTGTGATCATCTTTTCTGTATTGCTTTTTAGAGCGGATAGGAAGCTACATTTTACCAGACTAAGGAGGTTCACTAACTTTTTGATACTTGCGGGTCTTCTGAGTATGCTTATCGTTTGACCAGGAGACCTTAATTTCGGCGGATGAAGCGACTTGCCATTTTTGCATCGGGTAGCGGCACCAATGCAGAGCGAATAATTGAGACATTTAAGGAGGACAGAGATATCAATGTAGAGGTCGTTTTTTCGAATAAGCCAGACGCATTCGTCCTCGAAAGAGCCAGAAAGCATGGTGTTCGGGCGGAGGTCTTCACCCGGGTGGAGTTTCGGCAAGGCTCTTTTTTGGATCGAATATCGAACTATCGGGTAGATTACCTCATTCTGGCCGGTTTTCTTTGGAAAATCCCCGACTACCTGATCGAGGCATATCCGGATAAGATCATCAATATTCATCCATCCCTACTGCCCAAGCACGGTGGCAAGGGCATGTACGGAATGCACGTGCATCAGGCGGTGATAGCCGCTGGGGATGAGAAGTCAGGTATTAGCATTCATCTGGTGAACGAGAAGTACGATGACGGAAAAATTCTTTTTCAGGCACATTGTGAAGTGTCTACGTCCGACTCACCAGACACACTGGCACAAAAAATTCATGCTTTAGAGCACATTCATTTTCCAAGAGTTATCAGAGAGTTCGTGAGGAGTTAAAGCTGTGAAGTACTTTTGCACCTCAATCTAACCACCATCCATGACTCGCAAAATTTCATCTGCCTTAATTTCAGTCTTTCATAAGGAAGGCCTTGAGCCAATTGTAAGAGAACTGGCCAAACTCGGCATCAAACTATATTCTACAGGAGGTACCGAGACGTTCATCAGAGACCTGAAAATTGATGTGACCCCTGTAGAGTCAGTGACGGACTATCCGTCGATTTTTGGTGGACGAGTCAAAACACTCCATCCAAAAATTTTCGGGGGCATCCTTCATCGCAGAAGCAATACGACTGATAAAAAGGAAGCCAAGCAATACGACATTCCCTCCATTGATTTGGTGATCGTGGATTTGTATCCTTTCGAGGAGACAGTAGCTGCTGGAGGATCGCACGATGAGATCATTGAAAAGATCGACATTGGGGGCATATCCCTGATCAGGGGAGCAGCCAAGAATTTCAATGATGTGCTCGTGGTGAGTTCACGGGATCAGTATGCCGATTTGCTTCATTTATTGAAAAGCCAAAAGGGTGCTACCTACATGGAGCAGCGGAAGAAATTCGCAACGAATGCCTTTCACGTGAGCTCTCACTACGACACGGCCATCTTCAATTACATGAATGCGGATAAAAAAGTGATGGCTTTCAAGGTGAGCCAGACGCAGGAGAAGAAGCTTCGCTACGGAGAAAACCCACATCAGCCAGGCAGCTTTTTTGGAAATCTGGATGAATACTTCGATCAACTTTCTGGAAAGGAACTGTCCTACAATAACCTGCTCGACGTGGATGCCGCCGTACAATTGATTGCGGAGTTTGAGGAGCCACAGGTGGCCTTTGCCATTTTGAAACACAACAACGCCTGTGGGGTGGCCGTGGCTCAGAATGTACTGGATGCCTACAAAAGAGCGTATGCGGCCGATACACTTTCTGCCTTTGGCGGAGTGCTCGTCACTAACAAACCGATAGATCTAAAGACTGCTGAAGAAATGCATAGCTTGTTTTTCGAGATCGTCATAGCACCAAAGTTTAGCCCGGATGCACGCAAGCTGCTCACCCAGCGAAAGAACAGAATCCTACTGCTTCAAAAGAAAACATGGGACGAATCTACCCAGTTTAGAAGCTTGCTAAATGGCGCGCTGGTGCAAGCATACGACCGAAAGACGGATGTAGCGGAAGACCTGGAAATAAAAACCACACGAAAGCCAAATCAATCAGAAATAGCCGACATGCTTTTTGCGTCCAAGATCTGCAAACACTCAAAAAGCAACACCATCGTCTTGGCAAAGAATGGGCAGCTAATAGCAAGTGGGGTTGGTCAAACCTCTCGTGTGGATGCATTGAAGCATGCCATAGAAAAGGCCAAGAGTTTCGACATGGATTTGAAAAATGCCAGTATGGCGTCTGATGCTTTTTTTCCATTCCCTGACTGTGTAGAAATTGCCAGGCAAGCGGGAATTACCTCTGTTATTCAGCCGGGTGGTTCAGTCAAAGACCAACTCTCCATTGATTTCTGCGACCAAAATGGGATGGTCATGGTCTTCACTGGCACCAGACATTTTAAACACTAGTAACGAGGTAGTTAAACAAAAAACTATCCTTAAATTACGACCAATTTCGCAGCGAGAACCATGGGATTTTTTGATTTTTTTCAGAGTGACATAGCAATTGATTTGGGTACAGCAAACACCCTGATCATCTACAAGGATAAAGTGGTGGTAGACGAGCCCTCCATCATTGCCATTGATAAAACCAACAATAAGGTGTTGGCCATCGGCACGGAGGCGATGCAAATGCACGAAAAAACCCACGAAAGCATTAAAACCATTCGGCCACTAAAGGATGGCGTGATTGCCGACTTCCATGCCGCTGAGCACATGATCCGCGGCATGATCAAAATGATAGATGGCAATAAGAAAAGCTGGTTGCCTAAGTCCCATCGAATGATCATCTGCATCCCTTCAGGAATTACTGAAGTAGAAAAGCGAGCCGTGCGTGACTCGGCGGAGCATGCCGGAGCAAAGGAAGTGTACATGATTCATGAACCTATCGCTGCAGCTATAGGTATCGGTCTGGACATTCAGAAGCCCATCGGACAGATGGTCGTAGATATTGGGGGTGGCACCACGGAGATTGCGGTAATCGCCTTGAGCGGAATTGTGTGCGATCAATCCATACGAGTGGCCGGTGATTCATTCAACAAGGACATTCTTGACTACATGCGTCGACAGCACAATCTGCTAATTGGGGAGCGTACCGCAGAGAAGGTGAAAATGGAAGTCGGTTCGGCGCTGACTGAGCTGGATGATGGACCGGAAGATTATGAAATCAGGGGCCGGGATTTGATGACGGGTATCCCAAAAGTGATCAAACTTTCTTACTCTGAGGTAGCTTTTGCGCTGGACAAATCCGTGTCTAAAATCGAGGAGGCCGTACTGAAAGCCCTTGAAATTTCACCGCCCGAGCTTTCGGCAGATATTTACGACAATGGAATCTACCTCACTGGAGGAGGGGCTCTATTGCGAGGCTTGGATAAGCGGCTCGCCATGAAAACGAAACTCCCAATTCATATAGCTGAGGATTCACTGAGAGCGGTGGTGCGTGGCACTGGCACGGCACTCAAAAATCTGGAGCTGTACAAGTCGGTCCTTATGACGTAATGATGAATGCTCGGGCTGCTAGAATTTCTTTATCGTCGACGCATATTCGGTTTTTTTCTCCTTCTTGAGGGAATATCGATTTGGCTAATTGTCAGCTACAACCACCGATACAACACTTATTTTCTTAATACTTCCAATGTAGTTATTGGAGGTGTCACGGAGCAGTTTAATAGCGTCAGCGATTACTTTGGATTGCAGGAGGTCAATCAGAAGTTGGCCGAGGAGAATCTGAGACTGAGGAGGTCTTTGGCTTTTTCAGGCATGAGGGTAGACAGCATTGCCGATCAGGATTCTGCAAATTATGATCTGGTATTGGCGAAAGTGGTGAATTCTACCCACTTGAAATCAAGGAATTTCCTGACGTTGAAGATTTCAGCCAGTGATAGTATACAGCCTGGCATGGGGGTGGTGTCCTCAGATGGTGTGGTGGGTCGTGTCAAGTCTGTATCAAGCCGGTACGCTACGGTGGTGTCTGTGTTAAATCCTAACCTGATGATTTCTAGTCGTGTGAAAAGCAACAACGCACTATGTACGGTTCAGTGGGACGGAAGTGACGCGCTCTATGCCGATCTCAAATTTGTACCCCGTCATTTAAGATTGGCAGTTGGCGATACCGTCATCACGTCGGGATACAATGCCGTGTTCCCCGAAGGCTTCACCATCGGTATTGTCACCTCTAATGACCTGAGGTTGGAAGATCCCTTTTATGATGCCCGCCTGAAATTGGCCACTGATTTTTCGACCATTCGCTATGCGTACATTTTGAAAGTGAGAGACAAAGCAGAGATTCTGGACCTGGAGGAGGGGGTGTACGATGAATAATCCGAACATAAAGCGCCTGGTTATCTATGTGATCTTTTTTGTGATTATTCAGGTACCCATGCTTCAAAATTGGGCTTTCTATGGCACGGCGTTCCCTTTTCAATACGTAGGATTCATCCTGCTCTTGCCACATGATTGGAATCGCATCTCGGCTATGTCTATTGGGTTTTTACTTGGGCTGACAATGGACATGTTCAGTAATACACCCGGAATGCACGCCATGGCGGCAGTTTTTGTAGCCTACATTCGACCCTTCTGGCTTGAGGTGATGATAGACACTGCAGACGAGGACATGGATCTCACGATTTCGCATTTGGGATATGGAAGATTTCTACTCATGATTTTCCCGGTAGTATTGCTGCACCATTTTATTCTCTTCTCACTGGAGAACGAAGGGTTCGCTCTTATTTGGCGGCTACTGGCGAAGGTATTTTGGAGTAGCCTGCTGAGTGTTCTGATCATATTCATGGTGTCATTGCTGACCATGTCAAAGAAGCGAAGGATATGACCGGACGCTCATTTGTCATAAAAGGAATCATCATTGGCTCTGGCCTGCTCCTAGCCGCTCGCCTAATGTTTATCCAATTACTGGACCCTAATTATCAGCGAGCAGCTGAGGACAATGTCATCCAAAAAATAATCGAGTATCCGTACAGAGGCCTAATCACGGATCGGGACAATCACCTTTTGGTATTCAATTCGCCGGTCTATGATCTGCTGGTCGTGCCCAACGAAGCAAGTATTCCCGACACGGCCCGATTTCTTCAAATGCTGGAAATGTCTCAGGAGGAATTTGATGAGGCGATGGTCAAGGCAAAGAGGTTTTCTCGAAAGCTGCCGTCGGTGCTTTTGAGCCAAATCGCCAATGAAAATTTGGCCAGAATACAAGGTGATCTGCTGGAGTATGAGGGCTTTTTTGTGCAACCGAGGACGGTTCGTGAGTACGAGTATCCGGGGATGTCGCACGTGCTTGGGTATGTCGGGGAGGTGAACAGGCGCCAGATTCAGAATGATACCACGGGGTACTATCGAAGTGGTGATTACATTGGTATTTCTGGAGTAGAAAAAGAATATGAAAAGGATTTGCGCGGAGAAAGGGGCGTGTCCTATCGGCTGGTAGACGTGGATAGGGTAGCAAAGGGGAAATTCAGAGAGGGTGAATACGACACCCTGCCTGTACCGGGGCAAAATGTGCAGTTGACATTGGACCTGGAGCTTCAGCGCTATGCAGAGAAACTGATGGAGGGGAAGATAGGAAGTGTGGTGGCCATCGAGCCGAAGACCGGCGAAATTCTGGCATTCGTTTCATCGCCGGACTACAATCCATCTCTTCTCAGTGGAAAAAAGTTAGGGAGAAACTATGGCGAGCTGGAGCGCGATTCGTTAAAGCCGCTTTTCAACAGGGCCCTCCAGGCCATGTATCCTCCCGGCTCCATGTTCAAGACCGTTCAGTCGTTGATTGCTCTTCAAGAAGGTGTGGTGGATGCCGATCAACAAATCTATTGCAAAGGTGACCTGATAGGAGACTTGGCGCCTGTCGGTTATTATGATATCAAGAGAGCCATCACTTATTCGTCAAACAACTATTTTTTCATTGCTTTTCGCAGGACTATGCTCCAAAACGAAGATCCGAATATGTTCGTGGATAGTCGCATCGGTCTTAGCAAGTGGAGGGATTATGTCACGCGGTTTGGGCTGGGCAATCGACTCGGTATTGACATCCCCAACGAGCAGCCGGGTTTTGTGCCGACGGTTGATTACTACGATCGAGTCTATGGAACTCGCCGATGGAAATTCTCGAATATTTATTCACTGAGTATCGGGCAAGGGGAGTTGCTGGTCACTCCGCTACAAATGGCCAACTTAGGAGCTCTTCTTGCCAATCGTGGGTATTATTATACCCCACATCTTATGAAAAAAGTAGGCGAGGAGACCTCACTTGGTTTTGAGCGAAATGAGGTAGGGATCGATTCTGTACACTATCGATCGGTACTGGAAGGGATGGAGCAGGTGGTGACCATTGGTTCTGGGAGAAGGGCCTACGTGAAGGGTCTTCAAATCTGTGGGAAGACGAGTACGGTGGAAAATCCTGGGTACGATCATTCGGGATTCATGGGATTTGCGCCCTTGGATGATCCCAAAATTGCGATAGCGGTGTACGTAGAAAATGCCGGATGGGGTGGGCGAGCCGCGGCAGCTACTGCCGGGCTGGTGATAGAGAAATACCTGACGGGTGAGGTGAGCAGGCCGTGGATGGAGAGCTATGTTTTAAAAGGCGACTTCCATGACCCAAAATAGAGAATCATATAGCTCGGATTTTACAGCAATAGGACTGTTTGTCTTGTTGATGCTCCTCGGGTGGGTCAATATATATGCCGCCGAGTACGATCCGGACAATGCCACGAGCATTTTCAACTTGTCCAACAGCTCGGGCAAGCAGCTTTTGTGGATTGGCACTTCATTGTTCATAGGGGTGCTCATTTACGTTTTGGATTTTAAGTTTTTCGATTCATTTGGATACCTTATTTACATCGGGTTTATGCTTCTGCTCATAGCAGTACTGTTTCTTGGAAAGGAAGTGGCAGGCTCCAGATCTTGGTTTGAAATTGGGGCGTTTCGTTTGCAGCCTTCCGAGTTTGCCAAGTATGCGACGCTTCTGGCAGTGGCCAAATACCTGTCAGAAATCAAACAAAAGACGTTGGAGAATCGCCAGTTGGTTTTTGCGGCCGTCATTTTTCTGATTCCAATGAGTCTTACCATCCTGCAGCGCGATGCGGGTACGGCGTTGGTGTATACGAGCCTGATTTTGGTGCTTTTCAGGGAAGGGATGTCGCCTCTTATTTTGGTCGCCATCGTCACATTCATTGTTCTTTTTATGCTCACACTGTTGGTACAGAAGACCATCCTGCTTTTGGCCATAGGGGTCATTGCACTAGTGGTGATTGCGCTGGTGGAGCGAACTCCGAAAATGGTCGGCTGGGTGTTCATTGTTGCCACGGTGTGTGTAGGTATGGTGATAAGTGTGGACTTTGCCATGACGGAGGTTTTTCAGCCTCACCAGCAAAAGCGCATCATGTCACTACTCAATCCAAACGCTGACCCGCTAGGCGTGGGATGGAATGTGACTCAGTCGAAAATCGCCATAGGTTCAGGAGGGTTCGATGGAAAAGGATTTCTAAATGGCACCCAGACTAAGTTTGATTTCGTGCCGGAGCAAACTACCGACTTCATTTTTTGCACGGTAGGTGAAGAGCACGGTTGGATCGGCTCCATTACAGTCATTGGGCTATTCTGTTGGTTGCTCGTTCGATTGATCAATATCGCTGAAAGACAGAAATCTAACTTTGCCCGTATTTATGGCTATGGAGTGATCTCCGTCCTATTTTTTCACTTTCTCATCAATATCGCAATGACGGTTGGATTGTTTCCCGTGATAGGTATTCCCCTGCCGTTTTTTAGCTATGGAGGGTCATCGCTTTGGGCATTTTCGTTGATGCTCTTTACTTTTCTAAAGCTGGACGCACATAGGATGCAGGTACTTCAGAGGTAGTTATCTGAATCTCCTGAAAATTATTTTGAGCAGTTCCTTTACTTCATCTGAGTTCATGTCCCAATGAAAATCCTTGGCGTAGTTCTGCATGAGCAATTCTACCGCATCGTCAAAGGACTTGCTGTTGTCCACCTGGTGGATGGCTGCCGCAAAAAGATCAGCTTCCCCATCGAAGAGTTCGTTGATGAACATGTACCTATGGTTCAGCGAGATGGCACTTAGCATGGAGTCTGCATCCGCTTCGTGTTTCTCGGCAATCGATCCGACAAGTGGATTCTCAAATCGGGTATTCAGTATGGCATCTTCATCGTCCTCATCCTCTTCATCGGGATCAAGATTAGTAATTATTTCAGGCTTATTTTTAGAAATTTCGTCTTCATCCCCTTCGTCTTCGTCATTATTCTCCTCTGGCTCATCCTCGTATTGATCATCGACATCTTCGGAAAAAATAGATGTACTTGCATCTGGAGCGTCGTTTTCTTCTTCGGCCATAAGATCTGTCACTTTTTCTCCTTCTTCATCCTCATTGTCCACCATATCTTCTGCAGATTCATCCTCCAATTGGACATCCTGAGTATCCTCATCAACTTCCCCTTCTTCTTCGATTTCTTCATTCGTCGCGTTCACATTCTCAGATTCCTCAACGTCCTGCTCGTCAGACGTTGTTTCAAGTTCATCAAGGTCTAGATGAACACCGGACGCTTCCTCATCCATATCAATTTCTGGTAAAGGGAACTCATCTTCTTCGTCCCCCTCTTCCAGTTTCTTTAGCGTCAGGGGTACGATTTCATTGAGTAAAGAAATTTCATTCTGAATCAAGTCATCGGTAAGGATGGACTCGTCTAATTCTATATCGTCACGATCTCTGCCTACTTGGCTCATCAAGTCCGCCGAGAATTCGTCTTTTGCTATTCGTAGGTATTTGCCGATGTTTTTTGCCGATTTCTCCGTCAGGGTTTCTGTCCCCTTGCGGTCCATTTCTATCTCGATGTACACATTGGGCGACATGATGAAAAATAGTGTGTCTCTCACGGCATCCTGCAACAAAATTTCAAACTCCATGCGCTCTACTTTGATGAAGCGCGACAGTACATTCATGAACTGGAGCATGGCCTCTTTCACCTCATTAGATGAATAATCAAAAAAAGGACTTTCCAGCCTTTTGGACTCGTCTTGCCAATTATTGAAGAGCAGCTTTATGACAAAAAAATTGACTTGCTTGGAAGGCGTAATACTTAAAATCTGCTGACCCGTAATGTGGGTCCTGGAGGCAAAAAATGTATTGCATACAGTCGCTGCGAATTGTTCGCTGTATTCTTCTATAAAATCTTCATTAAGCGGTTTTTGCATACGGATCGACTATTCTAAATCCTTCGGTTTTCGTTCAGATCGAAGTTAGTAAAACTACCGAATGCAAGGTTAATTCCGAAAAGTTCTTTCAAATTTGGACTCGACAATTGCCCTGAGAGAATCCGTCCCGGATATCTTACAGTACGAAAGGAATGATTTGAAGAAAAATGTTCGTAGAACGAAATATTGGTAAGCATCACCTGTCTGGTCGCGGATGGGTAGAAGTAATCTCCGGATCTATGTTTTCGGGCAAGACGGAAGAATTGATACGTAGACTGAACCGGGCGCTAATCGCTCAACAACAAGTGGAGATTTTCAAACCTTTGGTAGATAAGAGGTATTCAAAAACCAAGGTAGTTTCTCATAATAAGTCGGAGATCAAATCTACTCCTGTATCTTTTGCACAGGATATTCTGCTTCAGTCCTCACATTGTGAGGTCGTGGGGATCGACGAGGCGCAATTTTTCGATGAGGGAATTGTGAATGTCGCAAGGCATTTGGCCAACTCCGGCAAACGGGTGATCATTGCTGGCCTGGACATGGACTTTAGGGGCGAGGCTTTTGCTCCAATGGATCGATTAATGGCCATAGCCGAATACGTAACAAAGGTTCATGCCGTTTGTATGTCATGCGGGGATGTTGCATCATTTTCGCATCGCCGATCAAAATCCAAAAAGACGGTCGTTCTTGGTGAAAAAGACATTTATGAAGCGCTCTGTAGAAAATGTTTCAATGAGAAAAATAAGTAGCTTCCTTTGTTTGCTCACGTTGCACCTTGGTGCCCAGAATATCCCTGTAGATACCTGGAGGTCTCACTATAGTTACTCGAGCGGCCGAATCCTGGAAGTAGCCAACGAGACGATCTTTTGTGCTACCGAGAACGGTCTTTTCTCTCTGAGCATCGATGGATTTACAATACAGAAATTTGGGAAGGAAAGTGGGTTAGGTGGAGCGAGGGTCACCGCCATGCATTTTGTAGAGGATCTTCAAGTCTTGGTGGTGGGGTATGAAAGTGGCGTTATCGATTTGTTGTATGCCGAAGGGGATATTACCTCTATCAGTACCGTGCGAGACGCACCCATAG
>CAYORY010000046.1:0-12566 GCA_964406435.1 uncultured Roseivirgaceae bacterium
CAGCAGGATTAGACCCTGAAGAAAGAAACCGATTTCTTAACGTTTTACGTGGAATAGGGACAGAAAATATTGTTTTGTTTTCCACTCACCTGGTAGAAGATGTGAAAGAACTTTGCACTGACATGGCCATCATGAGACAAGGTAAAATTCACAAACATACCAGTCCCTCGGAAGCCATAAAGGAATTGGAATCAAAAGTCTGGACCAAAACTATTTCCTCTGCTGAAATTGAGTTTTATAAGACTACTTTCCAGTATTTATCATCCTCTTTCAATGAAGATCATTCACTATCTATCAGGATATATGCTGAAGACAGACCAGATCAGACTTTTATAAAAGCAGAGAAAGTGACATTGGAAGATGTGTATTTCAATTCTCTGGGACAGCAAACGGAAGAATATGCTTAGGTCTATCTACACTTTCGAAGTAAAACGGCTGCTAAAGCAGCCTGCCAACTATTTCTATTTCATGGTTTTCTTTGGGATTGCACTAGTATCCATTCTTGGAACTGGGGGCTTCTTTGATGGTATACCAGAAACGGATAAGGAATTGAGGCTGCTCAACTCTGCTCATGAAATCAACTTTATCTTTCAATACTTCAACAAGTTTTTCCTATTCCTTCTTCCGGCAATTATTGGGATGGTGATTTACAAGGACTTCAGAAACAACATACATCCCATTCTTTACAGCTATCCCATCAAAAAATCAGATTATCTGCTTGGAAAGTTTCTCAGTTCACTGACCCTTGTCTTTTTGATCACCCTTTCTGTAGGCATTGCTTTCTATTTGGGAGCATCGATATTGGGGCTGGAGAATCCAATGATTGGCCCAACTAATTATTGGGGATACGCAAGTGCTTATTTCATTTTTGTTTGGCCCAATATGCTTGCCTATGGGTTGGTGGTATTTGTTGTTGTGGCTTCACTCCGAAATATCTATGCAGGTTTTATTGCACTAATCTTGCTGTTTTTCTTTCAGATAGTGATCGATAGCCTTTTTGAAGGCACCCCTGTTCTCTTTGCACTTTTGGACCCATTCGGGCAAAATGCGGTAGCATACGAAACTCGGTATTGGACGATTTCTGAACAAAACACACTCCAAATCCCTGTACTCGGAATAGTGCTTTGGAACAGAGTGCTCTGGTTAATCTTGAGCTTTTCACTTTTTGGACTATTCTATAAAAAATTCCAAATGGAGCAGGAGTCTTTTAGCCTGCTTCCGAATCTGGGTAAGAAAAAAGGAGGCGCAAATGAATTAGCTGTGCCAATTCAACCGAAACAGTCTCCCATGCTTGTATGTACTGCTTTGTCGATTGAATTACATCTTAAGGGGATGCTACAACTTTCGGGTACCGATTTTAGGTTTATCGTAAAAAACTGGCTTTTCCACCTGCTCGCATTAGTCGGATTATTTGCAATGATTTTTGCCATGAGTCGGGTCACCAATCTTGCGGATATGACCTTCTTACCCCTGACTAGAATTGTGCTTTCCGTGCCCATGTTTTTCTTTTCCACTGTGATCATGCTGGTGACTTTTGTCTATGCAGGGATGTTGGTACATCGCTCTCGCATGACAAAAACCAACCAACTTATTGATACGACTGCTACCAGCAACTGGGTGTTTGTGGGTTCGAAAATACTAGCGTTGTTGCGTATGCAAGTCCTCTTGCTATTCCTTATGATGTTTTGTGGAATTGGGCTCCAGCTTTACAATGGATACTATCATTTTGAATTTGATTTATACCTTTTTCAATTGTTCCTCATCACCTTTCCAACTTTAATCATTTGGGCTGCACTTTCTGTATTTGTACACAACATCATTCCCAACTTGTATCTGGGTATTTTCCTTCTCCTCTTACTCTGGATGGGAAAAGACCAACTACATCAATTCGGTATAGAAACGTACCTTTTCAGATTCAATTCTGCACCTCAAATCACTTACAGTGATTTAAATGGATTTGGTCATAAACTACAAGCTAATTTTATCCTCAACTCCTATTGGTTGGTCTTTTCAGTACTACTCATTGTCGTGACCTATATATTTTGGGAGCGTGGATATGTTTATTCGCTCAAGGAACGCTTTCATAAGGCCTTTCAGCAATTGAATGGGGTTATCTCTTTCTTCTTACTAGTGTTCTTAGTTGTCTTTCTTTTCATTGGACACCTAATTATTAAGGAAGAAAACAGCGAGTTCAGTCCTAGTGCAAATAGCGGGGAACTACTTAAGGAGTTCAGGACCAATTTTGAGCAATATAAGTCCGCTGTTCAACCCAAAATAGCGTCTGTCAAATTGAACATAGATATTTTCCCGGAAAGCAATTCGTTCCTCGCGTCAGGGCATTATCTCCTCACCAATAAGACACCTGAGAATATCGACACCTTATTGATAAAAACAGGTTATGACGAAATCACCCAACTCTCACTGAGCGTCCCATCTTCAATTGTTGAAAAAGATGGTAATATGCAGTACGCAGTGCATGCATTGGAAAACCCCATCGAATCCGGAGATTCTATCCAGATGCATTTTGAAATCAAAAACAAGCCAAATACACTTTTCTACCAGAATTCTGGTGTACTTCAAAATGGTACGTTTCTTCGCACCGATATCCTTCCGCGTTTAGGATATTTTTTTGATAAGGAATACAAGCAGCCATCAGATAGCCTTTCCAGTAATTCAAATTTCTATTCACCTGATGCTGATTTGGTAGCTATCGAAACGGTTATCAGTACCAACGGATCACAAACGGTTATCGCACCCGGAACGCTGCTCAATCAATGGACAGAGAACAGCCGCAACTATTTTCATTATAAAACAGAGCAGAATATTAAGTTCGCTTTTGCCTTTAACTCGGGTGACTTTTCAGTAAGCAAGTCAAACCACAAGGGTGTCAATTTGGAAATCTATCATGATAAAAGCCATACCTACAATCTGAAGGATATGACTAATGGGTTAAAATCCGCGCTTGATTACAATACTCGCTTTTTTGGCCCGTATCAATATACCGAAGTAAGAACGGTCGAATATCCGCTAACGGAAGGTACCTATGCCTCTGTGATGAGCAATGCCATTCCCACCTCTGAAGTGCGGTTTGTTCTGAAAAACGGGGATGCAAAAAACAGAGTTAATCTATCTTTTTATGTTCAGGCACATGAACTAACGCACCAATGGTGGGGAAATCAAATTGTGCCGGCTGCTGCCCTGGGTGCTAAAATGCTAACTGAAAGTATTACTGAATATATCAGCTTGAGGATATATGAAAGGCATTTCGGGCAAGAGAAGGCGCAGCATTTTCTGAGCTTGCAACGCCAACGCTATTTAGAAGGAAGGACAAAAGATGCCGGTAAAGAAAGTCCCTTATACCTTGTAAGCCCTGAGCAGGAATATATAGCCTACGGAAAAGGAGCTATGGCCTTTAATACGCTGCAGTATTATGTCGGAGAGGAAAAACTAAATAAGATTTTATATGATTTTTTGTTGGAATATAGATTCAGAACTGATCGATATCCTACTTCATTAGACTTGATCGCACATTTAAAGAGCTCGGTTCCGCTTGAGTTCCACTATATCATTTATGACATGATGGAAACAATCACCTTCTACGACAATAAAATAATTGACATAAAAGAGCTAGGGAATAATCAGCTTGAGGTAACATTCTCCATGAAAAAAATGGAAAGTACCGCAGAAACTGATGCGGATGCCACCAATGTATTTCTCACATTCGGTCAATATGACGCTGATGGAAACCTGCTTCATGTTGAAAAGGTCAAGGCATCATCAGGAGAAAACATCATTACTATTGACAAAAATCAGGGAGCTACCCATATTTTGCTTGACCCTTTCCTCCATTTTATTGAATTGAATCTCGAGAATAATCGAAAGTATATTTTGAAAAAAGAATAAGGCCAGTAGAGAACATTGCATAAGTATCATGCTGGCTGAATCCTAAAATTGATCAGGAAATATATGTCTTGCCCAAAGCCGTCATTCACGAGTTTGAACTATCTTGGCGGGGAGAGTGGCGCTTATATCCGACAATAAACGCTTACAAACGTTTATTACTTGGATTTATCACTGACTATCAGAAAGATAGGTCTGTAACCACTCGAAAATATGAAATGGAAATAACGCGCACTGTGCGCGTTATATTAATGTTATGTGGAATATTCAAGACGTAGAAACCAACCTTTTATGAATCAACGACTGATCATCTTATTAGCTATTTCCATTGCTCTTGTGAACTGTACACTAAGAGAGGGCGAACAAAAGACCGGACTGCTCTCTCATCTCGTGAACATCTCCGATACTGAAGACGCTGGAGTTAAAGACGTTTTGGCTGGATACGGTGGCTTATGCGAATATTCCCTCGGAAAATCCGTTGCAACTGACGAGGAAAGCAAAAACTATTTTGAACTTGAACTTTCTAAAACGGAATTTTTAGATCATTTCACTGATCGACCAGACCTTGCATCATCTGGCGTAGCTTATCGATTCTATCGGAACTTGAACAAAGAAGAAAGAGAAAAATACACCCACATAAACACTGTTCTAGTTTTTAATGATGGTAGGGAATATGAAATGGAATTCCCAACAGAAAAACTTGAGCTAATTGACAGGAAAGCGCCGCTCATTGATAAGGTGGTCACCATAATTAAAGAGAAGAGATTTGATGACTTAATTCCATTAATGGACGATAGCACTGTCGCAAAATATGACCGACACGAACTTGTTGCCAACCTACATAACCTTGATCCACAATTTGGAAACGTGACCGAAAATGGATTAGACCTTCTTGGATGCAAATTTGACAAGTTCGGTGAACAGGGTAACACATACGTCTATATTGCCGGTGTTGTAGATAGGGATGTGCAACCGAACAACTTCAGCATTATTGTAGATCCGAACTCAAACGAAGACATCATCTACTACCTGCAATACAAGCTCTAAACTCCACATAACAGTCGCTCATCCGCCATGTGTCTTGGTGCCTTTTGAAACTGCATCGGGACTCGTCCGCTCCACTACCCATTCTGAAATTTCACCTCCCGCCCCACCTTCTTTCTTTCTGGACTTAGACTTGCGGAACGCAGTGCATCGTAGATACTTCATCTGTGTTGGGCAGTTGCGCTATCTTTATCGTGATCTAGCAGCCGTGGACACACGGTCGGATAGCTAGGCGTTAGCGTCTATTCTCTACATCTCGTAAATCAAGAATGAAAATACCGGAAACCGTACAAGTTGTATTAATCGGATTGTTCATTATCTCAATTCCATTCATCCGAACAGACTTAACCCTTAAATCTGAAGACTTGATTAAGATTTCGGGAACTTTAAGCAATCAACCGGAAAGTATTTATCCCGCAAGAGGTAGTTCCTATGCGCAAATTGAACTTAAAGAATACTCAAATCGGGAGTTCTATTTTCATGTCTTATCGTACTCACTTAAATCTCTAAATAGGAACAACTTTTTCGATGAGGTTAGAAAAGGTGATAAAGTCAAATTAACCATTTCTAAGGACGAGTACGAAAACAAACTTAAGAATCGGAAATATCCAACGACTTGGCAATTTGTGAACATCTATATATCAACATATGGAGTAGAAACTGACGACAAAGTCTACTCGTCATTTAACGATTTCAACTTGGCCTATGAACAAGATGGTAAAATCGGATACTATTTCCCAATAGCCGGAATTGCCTTAATAGCAGGCTACTTGTTGTGGAAACGAAGAAAAGACGCTAACAAACGATGATGGATCATGGACTTACTTAGCTACTGCCTCGTCCTAAAATAAGTTGACTCTTTTTAGCATAACAAACTGAAAGTCAATCATGTCACGTCCTAAAATAAGTTGACTCTTTCCGGCCGGCAGGTAGGTAGGTTCATATAACAAACTGAGAGTCAATCATGGAAAACACAAAAGACCTGGCAATGAAATGAACTTCGATAAGAGGGATAGCTGTAGAGCGCACGCCAAGGTACTTCCCTATGGTGATCAAACGCACAGTAAAAACCAAATGAAATGTATATCAAACGTACATGATCAAAAGCTCTCCAAAAGCGCAAGCTCCAGCCAACCAACATTTACGTCTTCAGGATCCTCCCCCACTCCACCTGAAAATGGTGATAATCCAGCGGTGACTTCCAGTCGCCTCCCCACTCTGTGAAGCCATGCTTCTTAAAAATCGGAACGATGGGCTCCACCATCCCCATCCTGCTATTTTCTCTATCCATGTACGGCTCACCTCCTGATGGATACACTCTGAAATCGGTCTGCTCCGGATTTGGAACATAGGGGTTTTGTCTCGGATTGATATCTATCGCCGCACCGTACGCGTGGCTAGACCATCGGTCGGTGTTCATGATTTTGCGGCTATTGAAAGCCGAGGAATTATTGACCTCCATGCTCGCCACATCGTCACCACCAAACTCATCCACCGGGATGACTTTTTCTATAGGAAACTGAAAGTCATGCAGTTCTTTGAAAATGGCCAGAACGGATTCTGCCAGCACGTCGAGAACAATCATTTCGCCTTGCGAGACGCCTCCTTCAAAGTTGGTATGGAGAAAGTGCACAGCAAGTAAGCGGTCCACTTGAACAGGAGCGTCCGGCAAAATGGTAGAATTGGATAGAATCGATTGCCTACGGGATGCAGACAGAGGTGTGATCTCAAACGCCATCAGGCCACTACTTCAAACTGTGTTTTGAGATAGTTGGCCACTTGCTCCATCAGCCAGTTGGGGGTGCTGGTAGCGCCACAAATACCCACAGAATCGGTCGTCTCAAACCACGCAAGGTCTATTTCCTTCTCACTTTCAATAAAATAGCTGCGCGGATTAGTAGAAAGGCACACCTGATAGAGTGCTCGCCCGTTGGAGCTTTTCTTCCCAGCCACAAAGAGCACCACGTCGTGCTTTTGTGAGAAAGTTTCCATGTTGGGCTCTCGGTTGGAGACCTGCCGGCAAATGCTGTCATTGGCCTTGAAATCCTCCTCTCTCAGCTCACCATTTTCTTTTTTGATCCGCTCTTCTATGAGCGATTTCATGTGATAAAATCCCTTGGTACTTTTTGTTGTTTGGCTAAAAAGTGTCACGGGTTTGGAGAAGTCTATTTGATCCAAATCTTCCTCCTCCATCACAATGATGGCTTCATTGAGGGTTTGTCCTGTGAGACCAATTACCTCGGCATGCCCGGGTTTTCCATAAATCACGATTTGCCCCTTGCCTTGCTTCATCTGATCGTAGGCATTCTTCACACGGTTCTGAAGTTTGAGCACTACAGGACAGGAAGCATCGATCAGCTCAATATTGTTTTTGATGGCCAATTCGTACGTCTCCGGCGGCTCACCATGCGCTCGAATGAGCACCTTGCAGTCGTGTAAATCCTGGAGCTGCTCCCTATCGATCGTGATCAGCCCTTTGGCTTGGAGTCGTTCTACTTCCATCGTATTGTGCACGATATCCCCCAAGCAATACAGCTTTTCGGATTCGGCCATTTCGTCCTCGGCCATTTCTATGGCGAATTCTACCCCGAAACAATAACCTGATTTTTCGTCTACCTCAATTTTCATGAATAATGTCTTCTGCTGCTTGTACTATCCTCTCTACCTGCTCTTCGAAAGTTAGATCAGAAGTGTCTATTTCCAAAGCTCCCTCCGCCTTTCTAAGTGGCCCCTCTGCCCTGTTGGAATCAATCTGATCTCGCTCTTTCAAATTCTTCACGATCGTCTCAAGGTCAGAATGAATCCCCTTTTCAAATAGTTCCATCTGTCGACGCTTGCCTCGAACTTCGGGCGATGAGGTCATAAACACCTTGAGCTCAGCCTCAGGAAAAACCATCGTTCCAATGTCCCTTCCGTCCATTACTATGCCCTTGCCTTTGCCCATCAATTTTTGTTGCCGAACCATTTCTCTTCGCACCTCTGTGATGGCCGCCACGTCACTGACGGATTGGTTCACTTCCATGGTTCGCAGTTCATCCGCGAGGAGTTTCCCATTCAGGAAGAGAGCCGATTGTTGGGTGGGGTGAAATTCCATCTTGATAGCACCGAGCTCGTCCATCACACGGCTCAAATCCTTCAAATCTATCTTTTGCTGCAAGCAGTGGAAAGTAACCGCCCGATACATGGCACCTGAGTCTATAAATGTGTAGTGAAGCCTATTGGCCACTTCTTTGGCAGTGGAGCTTTTGCCCGTCCCGGAATACCCATCGATGGCGACAATGATTTTTTTCAAATCAACAATCTTTAAGTGGGCAGGGAATTGGCTTTCCTTTTTTAATGGTCTTTTTTGGGGTTTTACTTGGCCCCTTACGACAGCCTTGTGTTGTCACCGAAAAGGCCACCACCGCCAAAATCAGGAAAAGCCTTGAGATTTTCACGATACGCCAGAGAGTGTTACGTCTTTGTTCACTTTCAAAATAAGTCCTTGCAGTACTTTGCCAGGGCCGCATTCTACAAATTCATTCGTTCCTGCTGCGATCATATTTTGCACAATCTGCGTCCACCTCACAGGTGCCGTCAATTGGCTGATCAAGTTGGCTTTGATTTCTTCTACATCGGAGTGGCTCTGTGCATCTACATTTTGAAATACTGGACATGTAGGAGTTGAAAAGGTCGTATTGGCAATAGCCTCAGCAAGTTCCTCTCGGGCCGGTTCCATCAGCGGCGAATGAAACGCTCCACCTACGGGAAGAATCAGCGCACGCTTGGCTCCTGCTTCCTTCAGTTTTTCGCATGCTGCCTCCACAGCCGGCACCTCACCTGAGATCACCAACTGCCCTGGGCAATTGTAATTTGCGGCTACAACCACACCCGGAGTTTCCGCGCAAATAGTCTCGACCAATTCATCCTCGAGACCAAGCACGGCCGCCATTGTTGATGGTTTCATTTCACATGCCTTTTGCATAGCTTCAGCTCGCTTTGACACCAGTCGCAAACCATCTTCAAAACTGAGAGCGCCATTGGCCACAAGGGATGAAAATTCTCCCAATGAGTGCCCGGCTACTACGTCCGGCCTGAAGTTCTCTGAGGTCAAAGCGGCCATCACACTGTGCAGAAAAACAGCGGGCTGGGTCACATTGGTTTGCTTCAGGTCATCGGCCGATCCTTCAAACATGATCTTGGTGATGTTGAAACCAAGGATGTCATTCGCTCTGTCGAAATGCTCTTTGGCTACTGCATGATTGTCATAAAGTTCTTTGCCCATGCCTGGGAATTGGGCGCCTTGACCGGGGAAAACATATCCTTTCATATAGTCGAGTTAGTGGTTGATTTTGTTGGTGACGGCTAAATTAACCAAGAAGATCAAGAGTCCATGAAGCGAGAAGCAAGTTCGGGAGTAGGCATACGACAGGCGTCTTGTCGGCCAAACCATTTGTACCGATTGCGAGCGATGAAATTGTAAAAAGGGTCTCGAAGAAAACCCGGAATGATTATAAAGAAATACAGCAAGGGCCAAGCTCGTCTCATTCGGCGGACTATCTCCAGAACGGCTCTGCTCCTACGGTATACTCGATCATTTTCATAAAAAACGAAACTTTCCAATGAGGAAGGATCTATTTGGAAATTAGGAAGGAGGTTTTGAGCTAAGTCCGATTGTAGCGAAGCAAACTTGAACTTACCCTCAGGATCACGATCGATTATGAAATTGACGGATGAGTTGCACAGGTTGCAAACCCCATCAAAGAAAATGATTCGTTTTATTTCAGAATTTGTACCCATCCATTCAGGTTTTGCACTGCATCATTCGGATCCAGTGTATCGAACCTAACAACCACCGAATAGAAGTAGTTTCCGGCGGCCAGCGGTTTGCCCGCATTATTCCTTCCGTCCCAGTTGATGTACAAATCATCTTCTACTTCGGTTTGTCCCGTGCTGTAGGAGTACAACTCCTTTCCTGTACGATCAATCACAAGGAAATCAACCGATAGCACAAATCTCGGGCATGCGTCGGAGTTGTTATCTCCCAATGCTCTGAAGGTATCATTGATGCCATCTCCATTCGGGGTGAAAACGTTAGGCAATTGATACCTTAGTTTTCCATTCTGATCTTTGAAGCAATTTTCATTACAAATCGTTTCCGAGGGGTCACTTTCATTTCCTGACCGATCCACCGATGTGATCCGGTAGCACCCATTGAATGAATTCAGCCCCAAATGGGTGAACTCTGTATCGGTAGTGTTTATCAGTACCTGGTAGCTGCCCTCCTCTCCTGATTCCGAAAAGTAAATGTTGTAACTCTCCACATCATCGCCGCATTCGCCGGAGAGATCTTGTTCCCAGGAAAACCTATTGAGAAAATCATCGAAATCACAATCAGGATCAGCCCCTAACAGGTTTTCACAACTCACTGATGGATCGAAAGATACATTGATCGGTGGACAAGGCGCCTCTTCGTCATTGGGTTGGGCACATTGTATTTGGGAGTTGTTTATGAGTGGCTCAGGGATCGTGGGGTCGTCATTGTCATACGATCCCTGCGTTCGCACATAGTAGCAGTACTCAATTTCTTCGTTGAGCGGCACTCCATTGTGGCTCCCATCGTCCAGGTAGGTTAGTCCATCTTGTGCCGCATTCACGGTGGCTATCAGTACCAGATCATTTGGATTGCCGGTATCTACCTGATCGCGATAGATTTCATGAATGGGAAAATCCTGATCCTGAATGGACCATGGCACCAGCGCATTCCAGGTTACATTGATTGCTCCCACGCGAGATTGCAAATCCAAGCGCACCGTAGAAGCAGCAAAGGAAGTGTCCACCACGGTTAGGGTATTGTCAATAAGGACCACCATATAGGAGTAGGCGTTTCCGTTGGTATTCAATCCCGAATCGTCATAAAACTGATCTGTCAAATCTGTCGCAATACTTTCAAATGAAGTTTTGTTTCGCGTGCTCCCAGTAGCTCTCAAAAGCTCATAGGTGTATGGCCCGGGGAAGGCAACCCCATCTATGTCTGGAGGATCAATCCATTCCACACGTGTTTCGCCCGTGGTAGTACTTGTAGAAATAATATCCGCCTTGGTGATCAATGCGGCATTGGAAACAATCTCACTGCACGATTCATTGGAGGCGTAGCTCGTACCGCCCAGTGGCTCGGGGAATGTAGCGACCAATCTGTAGCAATAATTTGCTCCGGCGGCTAACCCCACCCCATCATTATTATCGATATAAACGTCCGAGTCTATTGGTAAGGTGGCAACCAGTTCGTAACCGGGTGGGATGCCAATTTCGCAATCTTCGGGAGTGAAATCAAACTCCCCCACACGCCTCCAAACTTGCATGGACGCACCCGTGTTCGGACAAGAATAACTGTCCCAATCAAGCTGAACCCTGCGCCCCGGAAGTGGAGTGACCGTGAGCCCTGTTGGTGCCGGCCCTACGACCGTAATATTCCATGTTTCAAAATCAACAAGTTTTGGAGCGGTTGGAGAACCATTAGCAAGGGGTGGATTGTCCTCGACTTTAAACCTTACCTCATATGGTCTTTCTCTTATATGTGAGCAGTCCGTGTCCCAGAAAAACTCAAGTATGCCAGGAGGCCCTTGAGCAACTGGAGGATCAGGTGAATAAGTGGCAGCACCAGGAATTTCAAAGGGCCCTCCAAATGCACTAAGTGTCACGGGATGGTTGTCAGGGTCGGTTCCGATAATGTCCGGCTCATAAACAGAATCGTCTATTAACGTGCCGGCCGCCACGCACAGATCATCAGGAGGGGTCAATTCGGGTGCTTGGTTGTCAGTTTCCTCAATGATTATCTGCATGTCCCTCGTGACATACCCCAATCGAAAATATTCCCCGTTTATTTCCCTCCACTCTTCCACTATGAAGGACACATTATACTCACCCGCCCTGCCCGGGGCGTCCCAAATCAAATCCCCAACGCCCGGATCGAGTGTGAGCGTAGGTGGGCCGTCTTGGTTTTGATTGCCAGTGGCAAAACCATCCGGGTAAAAAGAAGGATCAACCGGGCTCAAGTAGCCGCTCACATTCACTCCATTCGCCTGGAGAGGAATCGAAAGGCGATAAGACAGACTGTCTCCGTCCTCGTCAAAAGCACCCGGATTATGTATGAAAATCAAACCAGAGGCACCCAGGTCAATTGGCGGTACGGTTAGAATCGGTGTACTGTTCAGGCCAATAAGTGGATCAATCAAAATGAGTGTTTCAGTAAAGTATTCCGTCCCTATGGAATTACTCATGTTCACAATGCCTCCGTTTCGAAAAGGCTCTTTGTAGCTCACTTTATAAGCACCAGGCCCTGCAAAGGTGTGGGTCAAAGTAAACTGCCATTTTTCCGTATCATTCCCCACATTTCCAATAACTATCCAGGGTATCTCAGTGACTGGCTCGGATCCATCACCAAAACGAAATTCTCCATTTGCAAATTCCACGCCCTGCACGTCCCGATAGCCTGTGATTGTAAACTCAAACGTCAGAGTGGATGCACTTATACGCCGAGCGGTAATCTCAAGCGCCCGAATATGTGTGGCCAAACTTTGGAAACTGACAGATAGAAAAACAATAAATAGAAAGACTTTGCTGATACGCCTCATATTGAATGC
>CAYORY010000047.1:0-12564 GCA_964406435.1 uncultured Roseivirgaceae bacterium
ATGCTATATTTGATAAAGTAGATATCGAACATATGTTCGATATTCTGTTGTTGTGCTTCATGCAGTAAGCCGAATCAACAAGAATTGAATAATGAATCAAAAGACTAAGACTTCATGGACAAACTAAAGTTCTATATATCAAATAGATTCATTCTTTTACTAGTTTTTATAGCAATATTTATAGGAATCCATTACCTGCTAACTGACTCCTTTCTGCCAGACACTTCAACAAAAAACGTTTGGTTTTATTCAGGTCTTTTCATGTTGTTCTTCTCAATCCTGTTTATAGAGCCATACTACTCATCACCTAAGAATGTAATTACGAATTCAATTCCCTTATTGCTCGTCTATGTGTCAATAAAGGAGTCATTTACAAGCGATGCTCTTTGGTACTTCACAATATCCTTTATCGGAATTTTAATCATCCTATCTATCATTGCAATTGCCCTCACATCTGACAATGAAAGCCCTGAATCAGCCAGAAATAAGTTGTCTAATCATCTTAAAAACATTGCAGTTTTTGTTGGAAGGGGAAAAGTTATCTACTCTTTTGTCTTCATCTCAGTTCTCATCCTGTACAAATCAGACATAGTCAAGGAACTAAGTGACAGTTATCTTTTTACAATGGTGATTCTGTGGGGATCAGTTTTAATCATCGACTCAAAATCGCTTCATAATTCGTTTGTTAGAAAACAAAATAAAATCCAGTCAAATGCTATTGGCGAAATTTTCGGAGTTCAATCAAAGAAAATATTCCTTGTAAAGCTTTATGAAGATAGAAGCAAGAACATCAAGCGATTTGATATTTTAACCTTTAAATATTCAATGCAAGACTCAGATTCTTATGCAATTGCAGGTATTGTATTTGATACATATTTACTAAATCAAGAAAAGTGGATTAAAGTATTACAGCTAGGAACTACCACTAATGATTTATCCTACTTCAAGCGAAATGTAGTTTGCAAAGTCGTTGAGCCTAATGAAATAGAAGAACTATCTAATTCACTTAGAATAAAAGATTTCGTTGGTGTAGTAATTGAAAAATCATCCATTGGTTCTATAAAGTTTGAGTATTCAAAACAAACCGATGACATTCAAGAGGGAGATTTATTAGAACTTACAGTAGGAAGTCGTAGGCTATTTTACCAAGTAATCGGTGGAACAACAGAACTTGAAAAGTTGGAAAATAAGAATGAAACAGGATTTATTGAAGGAGAAGCGATACAACTAGGAGAATGGCAAAATGACCTTCTTTCTTTTCAAAAATTCGGTTGGGTTCCATCTATTAACACTCCTATTTTTAAAGCCGACACAAGTAATACAGAGATTCAAGAGTTCGAATATCCTGAATTTCAACTAGGTACTATTCCAAACACAAAGCTACCTTCAATCATCAATTTAAATGAAGCTGTTAGCCATCATTTAGCGTTATTGGGAGTTACAGGCTCTGGAAAGTCATTCTTAGCAAGAGAAATAATTAAATCATTAAAAACAGATACAAATGTAATATGTATTGATTTTACAGGTGAATACAAGACTGACTTAGAAGGACTAAATCCAATCGAATTAATAAAAGTTGAAGGATTAAATTCTCTCGAAAAGACATTTGCGGAAAAGCACGAAAAGGCTTTAAATCGTAGACCTGCGGAAGAACTTGAATTAAAGAAAAAGATTCAAGGTCAACTTGATGATTATGTAAAAGATTTTATTGAAGGAGACGAAAACCTTGGATTATTTGAACTGCCTGCATTATCGAATACTTCGTTCATTTTAGAGTTTACTCAATTTTTTATTGAGAGCGTTTTTAATTACGCAAAAGCAAATAAAGGAAGTCGGGTGTGTTTGGTACTAGAAGAAGCACACACCATAGTTCCAGAGACAAACTTTTTAGGAGATTTAGGCGATTATGGTAGCTCTAAGGCACTAGTAAATAAGATGTCTCAAATTGCATTACAAGGAAGGAAGTATGGAGTTGGTTTAATTGTTATCGCTCAAAGAACAGCTAATGTATCAAAGACAGTGCTTACTCAATGTAATTCAATTATTTGTTTCCAAGCTTTTGACGAAACCAGTTTTACTTTTTTAGGCAATTATATTGGCAAAGATTTAGTACAAGCATTGCCCAATTTGAAACGATACCATGCAATTGTGACAGGAAAAGCGATTCGTTCAAACTTACCTATGATAGTAAATCTTGAAAGAGAAATTGAATAAAATAAAGCACGAAAGCACAACAAAGTGAATAGTGCATAGCTTCCTATCGTCAGCTACGACACCATACACAAACCGTTAAACCGCTAATAATCCGTCTTCACTCTTTTATCAACCGGCAGCTGAAGCTGGTAGCCGATATCTCCACTTCTCGTACCGTCAACCACATCCAGACCATACTCGATTTTCTTTGGATCTTCATATACCATCGTACCAAAGACTCTGTCCCACAGTGAGAAGATATTCCCGAAGTTGGTGTGCCCATCCTCGTCTATCTTCGTATCACTCAATATAAACTTTCCGGGCTACCATCTTTCCATCCAAAACCGCATTCAGAATATAAATACCTGACTTAAGGTGAGAGACATTTATCAGGTTATTTCCGGATTTTAAGGTGGATTTGAGCACAATTCGGCCATCTATCCCTGTGATCTTTAGTGCACTTTTGTCTGAACCTTCCGGCAATTTTATGACCAATTGATCCCTGGCGGGGTTAGGATAAACCTCTAAATCAGGCATAGAAGGGGTCCCCAAAATGAAGCGATCAACACTTTGGATCAAAGTATCAGAGCTGCAATCATTGTAGGCAATGAGTTTGGCCTCAAAAATCTCGTAGGATGCGTAGGTATGCTCGGGGTTTTCCTCGGTGCTGGTGGTCCCGTCACCAAAAAGCCATTTAAAACTTGTGGCATTTTCTGATGAGTTAGTGAATGAAACCGTTCCCAAATTATCTTCAAATTCAAACGCCGCTGTTGGCTCAGGTTCAACGAATAAGGTCATGGATTCTGAGATGAATTCTTCTCCAAACTCATCGGTAATGATACACCTGAACTTCGTGCCGCTTTGTGCCACCGTGACCATATGCGCATGCAATGAATCGGTATTGGCGCTGTGATATCGCTCAAAATCGGTCACATTTTCGAATCCCCCTCCATCATCGATTTGCCACTGATAGGTAATATTATCAGCGGTAATCACAATGGGTATATCAATATGATCCCCGACACACGCATACAGATCTTGCGGCTGTACATCGAAAATGACAGAAAAAGGGCGAAGGACGAATAACCCATTGGTAATGTCGCTCACGATAATGTTGCCACTTTCGAAATAAGGGTAGTTGCTCCACGTACCGTAGAAAGTTGGAGCATTGTTAAACTTATAGGTGTCAAAAAATAAATCTTCTTTTAGATTGGCATTTTTAATGTCCCTGAGATTCAATATCCTCAATCCACTCGTATAGTTTGATTCGAAAGCTCTATTTCCTTTGATGTAAAGATTGTGATCAATTGATCCGGTACTGTGGGTATAAATTCCAATCATTTGGGGATTATCTAAATCCTCAAGGTCCCAAATGAAAGTACGGGTATTCCCCCCGTTGAAATATTCGTCCAACTCATCATTCGAGAGAAAATACCTATGATCCTCCGTTAGCCAACCTTGGTGGACATATTGCGCTCCTGTGTAGGTCTTCTTTGAGATCATTTGAGGACTGCTCTTGCTTGTCACATCAGTCAAAGTTATAGTGTCCTCGTTCGAGCTGAAGCAGATTTCCCTACCCTGATACGCTTCATCAGGTCCATTATAAATGACACATTGGGTATCGTGTGTGTAGCCATCACTGTCGTAGCAACCCGCATATGTTGGATTCACCGGATCGGACAAGTCGACCATATGAAGACCACCGCCAGAGCACGTACCACTTTCGGTAAAACCAACAGCATATAAGTAGCCCGTTTCTTCATTGATGAAGACATTGTGCGCCTTGCCCACACCGTCGTAATGGCCTGCCTCTTGAAAATCAATGGGCAAATCCACGACATCACGCAAATCTGTCAGATCAAAAACCTGAATACCGTGGTTCGAATCCTCGCTTACTATGTAAGCGTAGTTTTGATATACTTTAATATCCCGCCAAACCGATTTCGCACCTTCATGAAGCAACCTATAAGTCCCATCGGGCCTGTCTCTCGTCTTCAACTTTTGATCCCAATTGTGTTCTTTCAGCACACCTAGCACAATGGGATTGACCGGGTCGCTCACATCCACGAATGATGTGCCATTGGTCATTCCAACCAAAGCATATTCCTTCCCCGTTTCAGGATCGGTCCATCCCCAAATATCATTTACCCACACCCCCTCATGCTCTTCTGCTCCCAAGGTGAGAACATCGACACGCGCCATCAAATCCACTCCATAGCATGCATAACCATCAGCAGATCCTCCTTTGCACTGGATCTGTGCCTGAGCAACTGTAAAGAGAATTAGAAAAAGAGGAGGAAGAAATTGTTTCATTTTTAAAGGTTGTTTGGTACAAACATATGAGGATCGTATAGCCCTAATAATCCGTCTTCACCCGTTTATCCAATGGCAGTTGCAGCTGATAGCCAATGTCCTCGTCTCTGGTTCCGTCGGTCACGTCAAGCCCAAAAACAATCTGCTTAGGATCATCGTAAACGAACGTCCCAAAAACCCTGTCCCAAAGCGAGAAGATATTGCCGAAATTGGTATCTGTCCAAGGTCGTTCGAAATGGTGGTGAAACTTGTGAACATTTGGGGTTATAAAGAGGAAAGAAAGTGGCTTGTCCAGCCATGTAGGTAGCTGAATGTTCGCGTGCGTGAAGTAGGTGAAGAAAATAGTGCAAATCCTGTAGAAGACATAGAACACCACCGGGATGCCAAACAAAACCACCGTACCGATCGCAAAGGCTTCCCTAATGAGATAGTCTCCCGGATGATGTCGGGTGCCGGTGGTTGCATCTACCTTGGTATCGCTATGGTGCACCATATGAAACTTCCACATCCATTTCACTCGGTGCAGCATGTAGTGGGCCGCATACTGGGCAATCAAATCCAACGCCGCTACAGCTATGAGCAGCTCAGCCCAAAGCGGCAGCTCAATCCAATTGAGCACCCCAAACTGCGCCTCATAGATCCAGACAAACACACTGACCGTCGAGAGTTTCACCAGTACATTGATGACCATAGACATGCCCAGAAAAGCGAGGTTCACCGAATCGTGCTTCAGTTTTTTGTAACCATGACTGAAGAGGGGAATGATGGCTTCCAGTATCCAAACAAAAGCCAAACAGCACACGACCCAGAGAAAAAGCTGGATCGTAGACATGCTCTCAACGAAATGTATCAGTGTTTCCATTTCACCAATTTACAACGAAATGAAATGACGCAACCAGAAAATAGCCGCTGGCTAGAATTCGCAGTTGCCCGGTGTGCGGGGGAATGGGATCACATCTCGGATATTTCCCATGCCGGTCACAAAGAGCATCAGCCTTTCAAACCCAAGCCCGAACCCACTGTGAGGAACCGTTCCAAATCGTCGGGTGTCGAGGAACCAATCCATCTCTGCCGTGGGGATGTGCATTTCCTTCATGCGCGTTTCCAGCTTGTCCAGTCGTTCCTCTCGCTGCGATCCACCTATGATTTCGCCTATGCCCGGGAAAAGCACATCCATCGCTCCCACGGTTTTTCCGTCATCGTTTTGGCGCATATAGAATGCTTTGATGTCCTTCGGGTAGTTGTAGAGAATGACCGGTTTTTTGAAATGCTTTTCCACCAAGTACCGCTCATGCTCCGACTGCAAGTCTGCTCCCCACTCTTCGATCAAATACTGGAATTTCTTCTTTTGGTTTGGCTTAGATCTTTTCAGAATTTCAATGGCATCCGTGTAGGTCAGTCGCTCGAAATCATTTTCCAAAATGAATTTCATTCGCTCTATCAGCCCCATTTCTGAGCGCTCATTTTGCGCCTTTTGCTGATCCTCATCGGCCGCCCTTTTATCTAAGAAAGCCAAGTCATCTGGACAGTTATCCAACGCCCACTTTACCAGAAATTTCAGCATTTCCTCAGCGAGCTCCATGTTGTCTTCAAGATCATAGAATGCCATTTCCGGCTCGATCATCCAGAACTCAGCCAGGTGACGGGTGGTGTTAGAATTCTCCGCCCGGAAGGTGGGCCCGAAGGTGTAAATCTCGGAAAGCGCCAAGGCTGATAGCTCCCCCTCCAACTGGCCGGATACCGTAAGGTTGGCCTCTTTCTCGAAAAAGTCCTTTTTGAAATCTACTTGGCCCTCATCGGTTTTTGGAACATTGTCCAAATCGAAAGTAGTAACTCGAAACGTTTCACCTGCTCCCTCAGCATCTGAGGCGGTGATGATGGGGGTGTGGATGTTCAGAAATCCTTTGTCATGGAAGAATTTATGAACAGCAAAAATCATTTGATGACGGATTCTGAAAATCGCTCCGAAGGTGTTCGTACGTGGACGCAGATGTCCAATCTCCCGTAAGAATTCCAGACTGTGACGCTTCGGCTGCAAGGGAAATCTTTCAGGATCAGCTTCACCTAAAACCACAATTTCGGACGCTTGAATTTCCATGCTTTGGCCAGCCCCCTGAGAGGCCACCAACTTACCCGATACGGCAAGGCTGGCTCCAGTGGTAATCTTTGATACCAGTCCTTGATCTGTGGATTCAGCATCGGCCACTACCTGAATATTCTGCATGGTGGAGCCGTCATTCAAGGCGATGAAAATGACATTCTTGCTCTCGCGTTTCGTTCGTACCCAGCCCATTACTTTCAGGCTTTCCCCAATTACACCACTTTCTAAAACTGCCTTGATTTTCGTTCGATCCTTGAAGCTCACTGTGCTTTGTCTTTAGTCTAAATAGGGCGCAAAAAAACGATAATTTGAGGTGTAAATCAAAGATTCAGTTTATTATCCTATTTTTGATTGCGACCAAAAACAGTATGCAAAAACTCTCTCTTACTCAGTCACTTCAGCAAAAGCTGTCGCCTCAGCAGATACAGTTTATCAAGCTGCTCCAAATCCCCACGGCGGAGTTGGATGCTAGGGTAGAAGAAGAACTAGAGGAGAATCCTGCACTGGAGGAAGGAAAGGAAGAATCTAAGGAGGAAGAGCAGCAGGAGGTTGAGGATTTTGAAGACAAGCTCTTAGAAAATATTGAGGATTACTATCAGGATGACTATGCAGGCTACAAGATGCAAGGCGATGGCAGGTCACCTGACGAAGAAGAATTTGATCGTCCTATCTCGGTAGGGAGCTCCCTTCACGAATTGCTGAAATCACAGCTGGGCTTTCTGAAATTGGATGAGCGTCAGCAAAAAATCGGTTTGCAACTCGTGGGAAGTGTAGAGTCCGATGGGTATATCCGCAGGGACTTGGGTGCCATTGCCAATGACCTTGCCTTTTCGCAGGGGGTAGAGACGGACGAAGAAGAACTCGAAGAAATTTTATTTAAGATTCAGGATTTTGAACCGGCCGGCATTGGAGCAAGAGATCTCCAAGAATGTCTCCACCTACAACTGGAAAGAAAGGCGCCAGAAGATGCCGTGCTACTGGCAAGACGAATTATTGATGGGTGTTTTGATGAGTTTTCAAAAAAACATTACGATAAAATCACCAAACGACTCGGTATTGAAGATGAAGGATTATTCAAGGACGCTGTAGACACAATCATCAAACTCAACCCCAAACCGGGAGGAGCAGGGGACGATCTGGTGAAAAGCCAGTACATGATTCCTGATTTTTTGCTCAAAAACAACGATGGGAAATTGGAGCTCTCGCTCAACAGCCGAAATGCCCCTGAACTAAAAGTAAGCCGATCGTACTCAGACATGCTGCAGGCCTACGGAAAAAGTGACAAGTCGGACAAGAAACTCAAAGAAACGGTCACGTTCATCAAGCAAAAACTTGACTCAGCTAAGTGGTTTATTGACGCGATAAAGCAACGCCAAAACACCTTGCTGAACACCATGCAAACCATCATTGATTATCAACACGAATATTTTCTGGAGGGAGATGAGAATAAGTTGAGACCCATGATCCTGAAGGACATTGCGGAGAAGATTGAGATGGACATCTCCACCGTTTCACGTGTGGCCAATAGTAAATCCATCCAGACCGAATTTGGAGTATTTCCGCTAAAGTATTTTTTCTCTGAGGGTATCGCAACCGACTCAGGTGAGGACGTGAGCAGCCGAGAGGTGAAGAATAAACTGCGAGAAGCTATTGAAGGGGAGGATAAGAACAAGCCTTTGTCAGACGACAAGTTGGAAAAAATCCTGAGAGGCATGGGCTACAACATCGCCAGAAGAACGGTGGCTAAGTACCGGGAGCAGCTAAACATACCAGTAGCCAGGCTGAGAAAAGAGCTTTGAGAGTATTCATGAAACTTATTTCCGGGCTTTTCCACCCGCTTTTGATGGCGGGCTATATGAGTGCGATTTTGGCCATGTATTTTCCGGAGGCCTATGCTCCCTATCCTCAGTCCATGGCCTGGAGGTTGGTGCTCGCCTTTGTGATGATGACTGCCCTTTTTCCCTCCATGGCCGTATTTGGCTTGTATAAGTTCACCTCCCTTGTCACGGATTTGGAGCTAACCGATCGAAAGGAAAGATTGCTGCCCTTTATCGTTCTCATTCTTTTTTATGTAGTAGCGGCACAAACCTTGGTTTTTGAACTAGACCTTGGCCTCATTATTCGTGTGCTTTTGTTCTCAGCGACTGTGATGATAGGCGCTCTGCTATTGATAAATCTCAAATTCAAGATTAGCATTCATGCTGCTGCCATTTGGGCCTTGGCAGGAAACTCAGCAGCCTTGTGCAACAAGTTTCTGATAATCGATCTGCTGACTCCCACTTATGCCATTGTGGTCATAGCAGGGTTGGTTGGCACTTCGAGACTTTATCTGGGATACCATCAACCGAAAGAAGTGTGGGCGGGTAGTGCTTTCGGATTTCTTTACAGCTATGCCGTAGTGCTTTTGTTTCTCTAGAATCCGGTGAAATTGATGCCGAATGTGGATACGTTAGGGTTGTACCTCCTACCCGTGGGTTGTAGATCGGGATCCACCAGATCTTGCTTGCCTTGGTATACCGGGGAAAAGTAGTACTTGTAGAAAAAGTGTACTCCTTTCCATCCCATTCTAAACTGAACACCATAGCGCACATCTCTCAAGCCAAAATTGGATCGCAGTTTTTCCTTTCCAGTGGTCACGGCATCCTCATACTTAATCTTGGTATGCGCGCCCATCTTTAGGCCTCCGATGACACCTGCACCGACAAAAAACCCTTCACCCTCGATAGTGCTCTTAGGGTAGTATCTTAATTCAAGCGGAATATCGAAGTAGGTCACTGCAAGTTTGTTTTTATCGAAAGTTGAGGGAAGTGTGTCTAGCCTAATGATGCCGTCCACATTGCGATAGTGGTAATCATTCTTGAAGGCATACCTCTCGAATCCAAGCCCTATGGCTGGGTTGAAACTGAATTTATCACTGATTCTGAAGTGGCGAGTGTAATAAATACCTAAAGACTTTGAGGCAAAGTTGGAAAGTGTGTCCTTGTCATTTGACCAGTAATTCAGCCCAATATCAAGCAAAAGATCTCCAGGGAGGTCTGGCTGAGAGAATTTTTTGTCTTGAGCGGATGATAAAAGAAAAGAACCAATGAGGAATATAAGGAGGCAGAATCTGGCCATTGCTAAAATTTGGAGGCAAATATAGAATTACGGGTGTGTAACGAAAATTTTCTGCTCGTTTTAATTAATTTTGTGCTCCTTTTTAACACCTCTTAACGAGGCAAGGAAAAATGGACTCGTAGCACAACTGGATAATGCACCTGGTTACGGCCCAGGAGATTAGGGGTTCGAATCCCTTCGAGTTCACTAAATCAGAAAGTCAGCCTTGTGCTGGCTTTTCTGTTTTAGGGGATTGAGTGGGTGAGAATCTGGGTTCGAAATCGAAGATTCACGAAGGGCTGTGCGGCATGGTGGTGCGTATGAGTAATCCCTTCGAGTTCACAACCCCGTCATTTTTGGCGGGGTTTTATTTTTCCAGAACGTTCAGCCGAGCGTTGACTTTTTCTTCGTACGTCAACCCATAGTCATTTCCATAGATGGCCTTTTCCCACTCGCCATATGTGGGGTTTGGAAGAATAATGAAATTATTTAGCCAATCTTCTTTGGTGGCGTGAACCACACCCTTGCCCAAATCGGCTCCCCTCTCGCCAAACACTTCGGAGTAATCGCGCAGGTTGTCGCCTACGTAAAGAACAATATCAGCCAACTCTGAAACCCTAGCCCTTCTACCAGTTTTATCGCTTGTCTCTTTCTTCAAAAAAACGTGCGCACTGTCTGCATTTGGAAAATCCAGGTCTTTAAGATTTTTCAGTGTAGCGTCCAACTCCTCTATTCCTCTATTGGATATGTAAAAGACATCAACACCTTTTGACATAGTGAAGTCTATAAAATCCTTTACTCCCGGAAGGGCCCGAGCGCGAGCTTGTGCGGTCCAACTTTTCCAATTGTCCGGTGAGAAGGTCTCTCCGTTCTGGATCAATATGACTTCAGCCGGGCTGTTATCCAACACGGTTTCGTCTATGTCCAGCACCACACCATACTCTCCGTCCTCTGGCAGGGTATCCAGCTTGGAAGCCAGTAACATTTTACCGTGGTTGTAGGCTTGCAGGTAGGCCGCTTCCATTTCGGCGGACTGTTGAAACCAGATGGTGGCCATCACCTTGTGCTGAGCAAGTAGCTCCTTTGGGTCATTTTTTTCGGCGGGTTGGCAGGCTACCAAAAGTAAAACCAGTGAGACAAACAGGTATTTCATGGAATGCGATAGTTTCATGCAATATCAGGTGTCTTCGGAAAATAACCTCAACCACAATGTGAAGATTTGATTAAGTAAAGGAGGTTTCCATGACGCGTTTCGCTTCAGCGATGATCTTTTCGGATTGTTCCACACACAACCCAAAGTACAGGTCGGCGGCCAATTTTTTAATAAAGAATTTTCGGTGGGTGTCTAAGCAATTAATCACAGCGAGGTTATTTGAAGCCTGATTCACTATATCTGCCAGGCCTTTTTCTCGGTTAAGAATAATAATGGTTTCTTCCATTAGATGATTAGCCTCGGACTTGTAGATAAACTTTTCCAATTCACCATCAAAAACATAGGCATATGCCCCGGGAATGTTCCCAGCGACACGCTTTACTACGGCTTCTATGGAGTTGCTCACAGGTGAATGGAATCTACTCATCAAAAGTAGATCAGGCCATCTAGAAGCAGGATACGCAAAAAAGGGTATTTACTCTAAGTATTTGACCTATTCGATTAGGTTCTTTTCGACCGCCTTTCGGATCAGCTCTGCGGTGTTTCTGGCCTCCATTTTCTTCATGATATTGGCTCTGTGTGCCTCCACTGTTCGCTCACTAATAAATAGCTGTTCGGCTATTTCATTGTTAATCCGGCCATTGGCTATTAGGGAGAGTACCTCACGTTCTCTCTTCGTCAGGTTTATTTCAGACAGTTCCTTTTTTCTTGTTTTCTTTCGCTTGTGGCTGTTCAGCGCCAAGTCTATTATTTCCTTGCTGAAATACTTAGTGCCGTCATTTACTTTATCGATTGCTTCTTGAATCTCAGTAGCCACACTGTCTTTGATCACATACCCCATGATGTCCTGATTGAGGCACTCCATGACATACTCTTCATCTTTGTGCATACTGAGTATAATAATCTTAATCTCAGGATGAGACTCTTTCAAGTATTTGGAAGCTTCCAGACCGTTCATTTCAGGGAGTGAAATATCCATTACAATGATGTCTGGGATCAGGCCAGTACCAATCGCCTCGAAAGCTAATCTGGGTCGGTCAAACTCACCAATGATTTCATATTTATCCTCAACCAGAAGTGACTTGATACCGCCCCTTATTAAGGCATGATCCTCTACCAGAAATAACTTAATGGCCATTTGGGAGAGGGATATTGATGAGAATCATTGTTCCGTTTTGTTCGCTAGAGTCCACTGTGAAAGTGCCATCCATGCTATTCACCCGATACTGGATATTCTGGATGCCATGGTGCGCGCCAGCGGCCTGGGGTCTACTCTCGATCGAATAACCTACGCCATCGTCTTCGATAGTAAGCTGCAGCGAATTGTCCATTCCGTACAATTGTACTGCGCACTCATGTGCTTTGGAGTGCTTTATCACATTGCTGATGCCCTCCTGGACGATCCTGAAAATATGCGTCTTACTTGTCAAATCCAGCGTGGGCACATCAGTACAAGAAAATGAAAAATTGATATCAGCGTTTGCATTGAACTGCTCAATCAATTTCTCTATGTTCTTTTCTATAGAGAAATCGCTGAGTCTACTTGGATGCAAATCCTCTGATATAGTGCGAACTTCATCAAGTGTTTGATTTAAAAGCGGGAGCAATTCATCGTTAATTGCCCCATCATTTATGGATTGTATCTTGATTTTTATGAGGTTCAGCATTTGCCCTATCCCATCGTGAATCTCACGAGCGAGCCTGCTCC